>PMXH01000483.1 GCA_003165855.1 Acidobacteriaceae bacterium
CCAATACGCGGCCAGGCGAGTGGGTGGTGATCTCAGGTGCCGGCGGCGGGTTGGGCCACGTTGCGATTCAGTATGCCAAGGCAATGGGGCTGCATGTGGCGGCGGTGGACTTGGGGCCGGAAAAGGCGGCATTAGCACAAAAACTCGGAGCCGAGATTGCAATCGATGCCAAGACACAAGATCCGCCCACCGAGATTCAGAAGCAAATTGGCGGGGCGCGGGGAGTTCTGGTAACGGCCGTGTCGACGATGGCTTTCAAGCAGGCGATCGGGATGCTGCGGCGAGGCGGCACCTGTGTGCTCAACGGTCTGCCTCCGGGAGAATTCCCGGTTTCGATTTTCGATCTAGTGCTGAACGGCTATACCATCCGCGGCTCGATTGTGGGCACGCGGCTCGATTTGGAGGAAGCTTTGAGCTTTGCCGCTGAAGGCAGGGTAAGGGCAATCATCGAGACACAGCCTCTCGAAGCGATCAACGACGTTTTCCAGCGCCTCAAGACTGGGAAGGTCAGCGGCCGAGTCGTGCTCACAATCGGGGCGCAAGCGTCCCAGGAGGCATTCAAGAAATCCGCTTGAAACTACTTTCGCGGGGAAAATCGCACGACTAGCGGGTCCTGGCAACTGAACCGCAACAGTTTCGCACGCTGCGCGCGTGTGGCTGATTTACCGTTCGTTGTCACTCTCAATGACCGCAAAGGAGCCCAAAGGGTGAGGCCTTTCTGAACTCTTCCAAAGCTGCGGTCATATCTTCCTGCAGTGCCGTTACGTCGTTGCTTTTCACGGCGTACAGCCACATTTACAGCCCGACCCTCCGGTTTTGGTTGTTGCTCCTCAGAAAGGGAGACCTCACTATCTGGTAAATCTGCAGCATTCCTCTTATGCACTGATCAAACAAGGATTCTCAATCAGTTGTTCTGTCTACGGTCGGGAGGCCCGAGAAGGTAAGGACTAGCAGAAAGACGAGCTTGATGCCGGAATTCGAACAGTACTAGCGTCTTCCTGTGCTGACGATTCGTGCCATGACCGGCGGTGAAGGCTACGCACAGCGCCATCTTCAACAGAGCGACTACTACGACCAGAATCGGACCGTCCAAGGCCAGTGGCATGGACGCGGCGCTGAATTGCTCGGACTGAATGGGGAGGTCACGCCCGAGGATTTCGAGGCTGTAAGACGGGGCCTTGATCCGCAAACGGGAGAATTCCTCCGGCAACGTCACGGGGCAGATCGCATTACCAGCGATGGTAAGGAACAAAGCAGGGCCCGGTCTCTCTATGACATGACATTTTCGGCGCCGAAATCCGTTTCTGTGATGGCCATTGTTGGCGGTGATGACAGACTGGTCGTCGCGCACGAGACCGCTGTGCGCGAGGCCCTGGAAGAAGCCGAGAAATACTCGGCCACTAGGGTTCGCCTCGCCGGCCTGAACGAAAATCGAGCCACCGGAAACTGGATCGTAGCTTCCTACACTCACGACACGAGTCGTCAGCTAGATCCTCAACTCCACACTCATGCCGTCGCTGCCAATCTCACTTACGATGGCACTGAAGGGCGTTGGAAGGCGCTACAGGCTTCCGGTCTGTACGAACGTCGCAGCTACCTGACCGAGGTCTATCGCAATGCCCTGGCTCGCGAGGTACGCGCCCTTGGCTACGAGGTTGAAAACCGTCACGATGTTCGTGGCCGTGACAAGGGATTCGAGATCGCGGGATTCTCCCAGGACCTCCTCGACAAGTACAGCCAGCGCAGTGCCCAGCGGGATGCGGCCATTCAGGAGTTCACCAATTCACGTGGTCGTGCGCCAACAGACAACGAGGTTGCGGTACTCGTCCGGGAGACGCGGGCTGACAAGCTTCAAGAAATATCGACCGAGCTAGTCCGTAACCTTCAGCAAGAACGAATGACCCCGGATGAGAGGCAAGCGCTTCGGGATGGCTTGAACGAGGCTCAGGCAAAATCCCATTCGCCTCAAATCAATCGCGGTGTGCATGAGGCTTCGCTTGCATACTCCCAGGAGCACATCTTCGAGCGTCTCTCAGTCGCTAGGGAACATGAGGTGCTAACCGAAGCTCTTCGTCACGGGCGCGGCAACGTCGAACTCGGTGACCTTCAGGGCTCGCTCTCCCTTGAACGTGCGAAAGGAGCTCTCATCTCCTCCGGGGATGAAATTGCGACACACGCGAGCCTCCAACGTGAGCGTGAAATGATCGCGATGGTTAACCGAGGATTGGACCGATACGACCACCTCGGCAAGGGGCGTGACTTTGAGCTTTCGGGCCACCTCCGTCCCGAACAGAAGCGCGCCGTCGAAGCTGTACTCGACTCTCGCGACCTGGCGGTCAATGTTCGAGGCGCTGCCGGTACCGGCAAGACGGCGACACTGCGCGAAATTGACCGTGGCCTCAGAGAGGCCGGACACGAAGTTCTCGCGTTGGCTCCCACTCGAAGTGCGGTGGACGAACTGGAAAAGGTCGGCTTCCGAGATGCGATGACTGTCTCACGACTTCTGGAGGCTCAAGAACCACAGGGGGCGCTGCGCGGCAGGGTATTGATTGTTGACGAAGCAGGCATGGTCTCTGGCCGGCAAATGCAAAGCTTGCTGCGCCTCGCCGAGGATCAGGGAACCAGAATCGTCTTTTCCGGTGACACGCGACAAATTCCCAGCGTCGAGGCCTCGGATGCTTTGCGTATCTTGGAACGGGAGTCTGGCCTGAAGAGTATTTCCCTTACTGAAGTACAGCGGCAGACGAACTCCCTCTATCGCGAGGCCGTAAAGACCATGAGGCTTTCACCGGAGGAAGGGTTCGCACAACTGGAAAAGCTCGGAGCGATTCGCGAAGTATCGATCTTCGACCGAGGCCAAATTGTAGCGGAGCTGCATCGTGAATTCCGAACCGAAGGACGCGATACGCTGGTAGTTGCGAGCACTCATGCTGAGATTTCCCAACTCACCGACGCGATTCGCCAGGACCGGAAAGAACACGGCGAACTGGGAGTCGGCCATTCTTTTGATCGGTACGTATCGCTCCAATGGACAAGAGCCCAGAAACAGGAACTGTCCAACTACCAAGAGGGGCAGATTCTGCAGTTTCACAGAGACACAACACTAGCAAAACGCCATGAGTCTCTGGAAGTCGTGCGTGTTGGGCCTGAATCTCTGGTTGCGCGAAAAGAAACCGGCGAAGAGGTGAATATCTCGCCGAAACAAACGCGGGCATTTTCCGTTTATGAGCGTCAGCCCATTGA
>PMXH01000452.1 GCA_003165855.1 Acidobacteriaceae bacterium
GCGGCTGGGAATGCGAACAAGCAGATTGCGGATCAGCTTTCAATCACGGAGGAAACCGTTAAGAGTCGAGTCAAGAACATTCTTTCTAAACTGGGCGCCAACGATCGAACGCATGCCGCAACGATTGGCCTGAAGAGAGGAATCATTGAGCTGTAGTGTCCGGCACCTTGCCTGCCCGCCTCAGAAAATGCAGAACTCTAAAGAGTGACGATCAANNGCTGGCGGTTGGCCCGGCACAGGTTTGCTTCTCATGCGCTTGGTTATTGGCTCCGCACTGGTTGTGCGGGCGGCTTCCAAGCTGTGGATTGATCCTCCCTTGAGCGTCACTATTGTCGCCGTTCTCTCACTCGCAGCAGGCATCCTCCTCATTGCAGGGTTATGGACACCCGTGGTGGGAAGCCTCGTAGCACTGATTGAAGTCTGGAAGATGATTATGCTACCGGGAGATAAATGGGTCTGGCTTTTGTTAGGAACCGCTGGCGCCGCGCTCGCAATGTTAGGCCCGGGTTTATGGTCCATCGACGCTCGTCTTTTTGGATGGAAGCGCATCGAAACTCCACCGCGCAAGACGAACTCTAACTCTCGTTAAGAGATTCCCCACCTACCAAATTTTCTTGCCTCAGAAGAGGGTGACACTCGTCACCTCAAGAGTTCGCGTTTTGCCCCGATCTGGGGTCGCCCGCAAAAAGAACTGCTGTCAGAATGGCTCCCGAGTTCAAGCCAGCATGGTTGAACAAGGAGTACTGGGTATGACATTCATCCCTACACAGAGCGGGTATATGCGTCTGGAGGACTCCAAAGAACTCCTGCGGGCGATCTTCCCAAACTATCCCAGCCTGCAACCGTGCTGTTCTGCACCGCGTCTGGAGCCTACCGATGAAGCCAGCGCAGCTCGGAGGAATTAGCCATGTTCCAGATCACCGCTGAAACTTGCCGTTCCTTCACATTCGCAGAAGTTCTCATCATGGCGGCTATGAACGTCGAAACTATTCGCTTGAGCTTTGAATGCGGCGTCCGCGCCGACAGTCCGGCAGCACAGGGCAAATACGCTCGCCACGTTGTTCGTACAGGNNACCGATTCCACCGTCCTGCTTCACGGCGAGACAGGAACAGGAAAGGAATTGATTGCGCGCGCGATTCACAACCTCAGCTCTCGGCGCGAACGCCCCTATGTGCGCATGAACTGTGCAGCGATTCCCTCGGGACTGCTGGAAAGCGAACTNNCGCTGTTTCTGGATGAGATCGGCGACATCAGCCTGGAACTTCAGCCGAAACTATTGCGCGCCATCCAGGAGCAGGAGTTCGAGCGACTCGGAAGCTCAAGGACGATGCAGGTCAACGTGCGGCTCATCGCCGCAACTCATCGCGATTTGCGAGCCATGATTCAAGAAGAGCAGTTCCGTGAGGATCTCTTCTACCGTTTTAATGTCTTCCCCATTGAGATTCCCCCTCTGCGGGAACGGCGCGAGGACATCCCTCTGCTCGTGAATTACTTCGTATCTAAGGTATCCGGCCGCATGGGGAGACAGATAAAGTCCATTTCTAGACGGGCCATGGAGATGCTGACAAATTGTCCGTGGAAGGGAAACATCCGGGAATTGGCGAACTTCATCGAACGCGCTGTCATTCTTTCACCTGGTCATGAGCTAGACGTACCGGTTTGCGAGCTTCCCACGTCATCCGAAATCAGTGCTGCTGTGGGAACGCGCTCTACGTTTCGACAAGCAGAGTCCTCTGTGATTATCGACGCTTTGAGATCTGCATCGGGACGGATCGCAGGCAAGGGGGGAGCTGCCGAGCGTCTCGGATTGAAGCGTACGACGCTGCAAAACAAGATTCGCCGACTAGGGATTTCTAAGGCGAATTATTGCCAATAGGTTTAGTCCGGAGTGCACTCGCCTCGAGCAATCAGTAGAAGCTGGGTTCCGATGGTGGCTTCAGGATGCCCTGAAGAGCAACAAGCCAGCGGGGGGCAAGGCAATGACTGACAAGAAAGACAGAGAACGCGTGATCGCTGAAATCACACTTTCGCATCTCATGCGTCTGGGTAACGAACAAGGCTGCCCCGTGAGCCGAGAACAGGCTCTCGCATTTCTCAATCAGGAGGGGCGAGCGTTCGACATGTGGAAGCACATGATGCAAGCGGCCGAGGAGTTCATCGCAGGCAGCCTATTCCAGCATTCCTTCAACGCAGGAGGACATAACGGATTCGCGTCTCGGCCTTGACCTGGGCGGTCGATCAGCACCGCCGCGCGCTAGCGACATTCCGTGTTCACTGCGCCGATATTCCAAGAAATATGCAGGTAAGCAACGCACAGAGTTGTGCTGTAGCTCGTTAAATGGAATTCCAGAACAGACTATCTCAACGATGCGGGTGATAGTCCTCCCTAGGCTGGGCCCAAGTGCAATCGCCCTTCCAAGCCAAGAAAACCAAACTGCCGACTTCTACTTTCCTCCGGTGCCCGCGTTTTCTACACAGCGTGCGAAGGGTCTTGATTCTCCTCCACTGGGTTCACTTGGCTGTCGTGAAGCCATGTCATGGCATGACAATTGGCGCCGAGCACTGCCGCGCGGGACACGTTCAGGCGTAAAGCGCAATCTTGAATCGACGATCGGATTGCCACTCTGAGTACCAGGACTGCCCGGCACAGGGGATCTAATTCCGCGATCAGAGTTTTGGCGTCGGCTCCAAGAACGAAGTCGAGAACAACCGCGCGTTCCTCCGCATTGCTTTGCGATAAGTGCTCGACATGTGGGCATCGTCGATCCTTGTGCGCGGCTTCACAGATGCGAATCGCCTCCGTTCCGTTTGATATCGCACTGGCAATGGTCGCAGCCTTGGCCCACTCGAGAAGCCAATCGCGGAATGGACTGTTTCCTCGAAGCGTGATCTCACAAGCTTGGACGACCGCTTGGTCCGCCGTTGCTCGGTCGCCAGTGATCAAGAACGCGAGCCTACCCAGAACATTTCTTTGATCCTGGAAGCAGGCCACAACTTCGGCTGGCGATGCGTGATTGCGGGCATCGACTGGGGGAGCGCTCGAGTGGAACCAGGACATAATTGCTCTCTTTTTCTAATGCCCTTCAAACGGCGTCAACTGGATGGGAGGAATCGACGACGGCTCCGCGTGATTCCCATGCTGCCGCTTGCGTCGCTCGGCAATCCTCTGCATAGGCGATAAACGCAGCCGGTCGCATACGGCCAATCCGTAGACACTGCCAGCGACAAACACCGCGCCGACACTAGCCAACCACTTCAGCAACTGTTCGCCCACTGAATCGACGTAGCTCACCTCGGTGAGGTCGACGGTCAAATCCTTGGGCAGGACGTCCTTTGTGACTAAGCACCTGGCCTGCTCTGCCCAATCAGCGACGAGTTTGCCTTCCAACTTCAGGGTCGGGCCACTCGCTAACCACTGGATTTCTGCACGAAACATGGGCTTGATCCTCGAACCGCTTTGTCCTGCTCTCCCATACCGTTGGAGCGCACGTTTCGTGCCAATCCTGCTCCTGCTATGTGATTGATGTAATTGCCTCGTGGGAGGAAACTGATTCGTCCGAATTGCCGCAATGCGGGCATTGGTCCGCATCTGGGCAGATCTCTTCGGCATTGGTACCTTTACGGACGGAATTCCTCGCTGAGGCGCGAGTACTAGCGCTGATGAATGTTGCATGTAGCTAGAAAGGTTTTGATTCCGCTGACTCGGAACGGCCGGCTACTTCACCAGGATTCCATACCCGTCGCAGTTCGCGCAGGCCTTGGCGTTCTTCGGTGTAGGAGAGATTCTGCAAGGTGGCGAATATCGTCGTCGTGATCGTCAAGCGCCGCCAAGAGCTCCTGATAGGCTGTCAGGTTCCGTTTGGTGCGCCACTTCAAATGGCAAGCAAATAGGTACAAGGCGTCGCGATGTGCGATTTTGTCCGACATGTCAGCCAGGTCGATCCGTTTGGTGTGCAGACTGACTCAACGGGAAGATAGTTGTTAGCTGACGGACTCTCTGCCTCTCAGCGTTTACCAGTGGGGACTGCTTCCGCAACCACGATGCTTACGGCGTCAACCACCACAAGCAGAAAAAGAGAGCCGACGAGTACACCGGTCGCGAAAAGGTTCGCATCGACTCTGTTGGCGCGAAGCAGGAGGTGGATCGGCTAAATCAGCCCTAGTTCATTCAAGGTAGCCAGCACCGTCCAAAACTCTGTGGTCGACTTGCTTCTTTTCAGTTCCAGAACCTCGAATAGGCAACGCGTGGATTCAGCTCGCTTTTCGTCAGTTGTTTTCTGGTCTTGTCGTCGACTACCAGCTCGTTCACGAGGAACATACTCATCCTGCAATTGCTGTTGCTGCAGACCATGTGGGCGACTTCCTCGGGACCACATGACTCCAGGTTCACACAGTGGGCAGTCCCGCAAGCCCAACAATGAAGTACGATTACTTCTCCGCCGACTCGAACTGCTCTCGGATTTGGTTTTGCATCCATTACTCGTTGCGCCTTAAATGGCCGCCTCAGGCAATTCGAAACCGGGTCAGTACCGGAGTGAGCGGCAGGCGGCGCTCAATCGACATGGTCTCCAGCGAATACGCGAATTTTGCGCCACAGTCACAGCACGTCTTGTAGGTTTCACCTTGCAGCGTGAACACACGGCTCAGGTGCGGGTGGTGGCACCCGAACAGGAAATCGATGATCGCTAGAAGAATTGTTATCAAGCTCTCCTTTGCGAGTTGGGCGTCTCTTGGTCGCGGGATCTCTTGCGAACGTCGAAGAGTGCCTTTTTCCGGTAGATGAACAAGGTCAACGAACACGTCCGACTCCCTTAATGCGGAACTAAAGTCAACTTTGATATTGCAGGCCACCAACCATTTCAGCACTGTCCCTAAGCCATTGGTTCTTGGTGCAATCGGTGCATTCAGCCCGCCGACTGTCGTGACCGTTCGAGGGCACTGCCGCAATGCGGGCACCGACGCCCGGCCCTATGCTCGTGCATACTCCTGCAATTCAATGATTTGCGGTGCTCTGCCTTTGGCGAGCTAAGTGCGATGACACGGCTGGCTGTACGAACTGTTTTGCAAGCCGCTGCCGTGCTGAAACACAAGAGCGACGAAGGAGGCGAGATGTACTCCACAAAATCTTTGAATGGCGTTCCTACGATCCAGCGCAACGGGCTGAAGGCGATGGATCGCGCCTTCGGGAAGGTGCACCGTGCCTGATCTTAAGACTGCAGGGAGCGTTTCCATTGTGGTGCCGTTTCACAACGAAGAACCCAACATCATCGAACTGTACGGACGCCTGCAAGGCGTCATGGAGGAGCTTGGTCGCAGTTACCAGTTCGTCTTTGTCGATGATGGCAGCACGGATCTTACTTACAAGCTGCTGAAGGAAGTCGCGCTGATTGATCCGCACGTGACCGTTGTCAAGCTGCGGCGGAATTTTGGCCAGACCGGAGCGCTCGCTGCCGGCGTTGCCCGCAGCACTGGCGACTACGTGATTGCCATGGATGGCGACCTTCAGCATGATCCGGCGGAGATCCCTACCTTCCTCGAAAAAATCGAAGAGGGCTACGACATCGTAAGCGGGTGGCGCAGCCACCGCATCGACAATTTGCTGCTCCGAAAGATTCCTTCCCGCTGTGCCAATTGGCTGATGGCCAAGCTCAGCGGCGTCAACATTCACGACTTCGGAACCACGTTCAAGGCGTACCGGGGAGACTTGCTACGACAATTGCCGCTCTATGGCGAAATGCACCGGTTCATCCCGGCTTTGGCTTCATTCTACGGAGCCTCGATCTGTGAAATACCCATTCAAAACACCCATAGGAAACACGGCGAGTCGCACTACAACATTTCTCGTACGTTCCGGGTATTGTTCGATCTCATGACGATCCGATTTCTTCTGCGCTACATGTCGCGCCCGCTCCACTTCTTCGGCCGGCTGGGAGCGATCAACATGGGTTTGGGCTCGGCCATCGCACTCTGGCTCCTGATCTGGAAAGTCGCTACGGGAATCGACGTTCTGCAGCAACACGGGCTATTGCTGGTGTTTGCGGCCGTATTGATACTGGTAGGTCTCCAGCTAATAGCGCTCGGACTCTTGGGTGAGTTGGAGGTGTGGCAGTACTTCAATCGCTCTGAGCGCAGACCTTACGCTGTCTCTGAGGTGCTCGATCACCACGCCAATCGGAAAGCTGCGGCAACATCGGAGGTGAATTCTTGACCACACGACGAAGTGCGCGCGACCCGAAAAGTGCTGAATCCATCGAGAGCGAGTCACGCAATCGCGTTCTCGCCGCACACCGGAGCATCTGTGCTGAATGAGTTTCAATATCGCTGCTTTGGCCGGTACCGGGAAGCCGGGATTGTAGTCCTACTAACGGTCTTGGCACTCTCAGTTCGCCTCTACCGGGTCGACTTTAACAGCCTGTCCGAGGACGAAGTGACCAAATGGTCGGCCGTTCAAGAGTATCGGCACGGACACTTTGTCGGTGTCAATAGCGAGCACCCGATGCTGCCGAAGATGCTGGCTTGGGCCAGTCTGACAATAGGTGACCGATGGGGCCAAGCGGCCGCGACGCATGGCTGGTCCTCGCTAAACCCTGAGGGCTGGCTTCGTCTACCCAACGTCCTATTGGGTGCCGCCAGCACCGCGATCCTTTATTTGCTTTGCCGTCGAATGATGGGTGTTGCCGGGTCTTTTGCGGCGAGTTTCTTCTGGGCAGTTATGCCCTTGCCAGTGGCGTTGAATCGGCTTACCAAGGAGGAAACGCCGCTCACGTTTTTCACGCTACTGGCTTGTTATTTCTACTGTCGCGCCCAACAAGCAGATGCGGGCCCGACTGCACGGCGTTGGTACGACCTGAGCGCAATCAGCTTTGGCTTGGGCCTTGCCTCGCAGTACATTCTTCACCTTCTTGGCTTGAATGCCCTTGCCTGGTTTCTTGCCGGAAGAATGGGGCTGAGTCGCAAGCCGTCTCAATTCAGCTATAGACGGTTTTTCCTCGTCATGTTCCTCACCTTTGTTGTGGTGAACCCCGTCATTCTCTCTCCGGCAAACTTCACTGCCATCCTGCACTGGCTCCATCATGACGGGGTCAAGCACACTGGCTACGATTTCGACGGCAGGCTGTATATGAACTTTCCCTCGCGTCTGCTTGCGGGAGTGCCGTGGTTCTACTATCTCTGGCTCGTGCTGGTAAAGACGCCCATTCCGATCCTCATAGCTGTCATTGTCGGCTCTGCGCTGCTTTTGCGAGATCGCCGGACACTCGCGTCGTGCTTTTTTCTATCGTTCGGGGTGGTTCAATTAGTCGGACTGTCTGTCAGCGGAGCCAAGTGGATCCGATATTCACTTCCGCTCCTGCCCTTCCTCTACCTGGCAGGCGGATATGCGGTTCAACAAACGCTGAAGGCCGCGAAAGGAAAAGTCCTGTACCAGGCCCTTTTGGGTCCTGCCGCCGTCATTTTGCTTGGATGGCCGCTCCTTGAATTGCAGTCGTGGGCGCCCTACTACTCGTTCTATCTGAACTCAATTGGCGGTGAGAAACAGAACGTCACACGCTACTTTGCAATGGATGAAGTGTCCGAGTTTGACACACGCGAGGTAGCGCAAAAGGTGTGTCCGTTCGCGCCGACTGCGGCGAAGATAGCAACCGCAAGGCCGGCGAGCATGGCCTATTACCTGCAGGACTGCGGGCGCGTGGACCTGCAGATTGTGCCGCTTTACGACACACATTATGCACCGCGGGATGGAGATCTGATCGTGCTTGAGCCGTCGCGCCGTTTCTTTGAGACGCAGAGATTTTTCGATGCCTTGGGAAACTCCGCGATGCCCCACAGTGACATCCGCGTCGGACCGGTTTTGGCGAGCACGATTTATCTCTTCGATCCGTCCGTGCCGGGACCAAAGAGCGGGCAGGAAGAGTTTACGCTAACCCAGTTGCGGGTCGCACCACCTCGATTCGAGAACGATGCTCAAGAACCCGCATCGACAATGACGAGCAGGTTTGGATTCTTAGATCTCACCAGGAGACTGATACAATGACTCCGCTTTACCACGCAAGGAAATCTGATGGGCGCTGGTTTGTGCGCGCATTCGCTTTGTTGATTATCGGCGTCCCGGCAGTTGCACAGCAGGCAATTGTATCTGCACCACTGAGCGCTGATGAGGTGATGGGACGTGTAGTCGAGATGAACGACGCGCGTGCCAAGGCACTCGAAGCTTACTCCAGTGTCCGCAGCTATCACCTGGAATGCCATTGTGTATCCCATAAGAAGGCCGACATGGTCGTACGCACTGACTACCAGGCGCCGAATAAAAAAGAGTTCACGATCGTGTCAGAGAGCGGCTCTGGCACGGTGCGGGACCGGGTGTTCAAGAAACTCCTGGAGGCGGAACAGGAGTCGATGCGGGATGAGAATCAGCAGCGTTCGGCGATCACACCCGAGAACTATACATTTCAACTGTCTGATTACGAGAAGACCGGTACGGACGAATTCTATGTGCTCGATGCGCAGCCGCGAAGCAAGAACAAGTTTCTGTTTCGAGGCCACATTTGGGTGAATGCAAAAGACTTCGCGATAACTCAAGTCGAGGGCGAGCCGGCTGTTAACCCTTCCTGGTGGACCGTCAAAACTGACTTCAAACGTCGCTACCGGAAAATCGGTGACTTCTGGTTGCCGGAATCCAACGAGAGCGAAACCAAGGTGCGCGTTTTCGGCACAGCAGTTCTCAGCATTGAATATCGCGATTACCAGCTCACACAGGCTGGAGGCGCGACAGCAGCCTCGCCCCACAGCGAAGCGCTAGCAACTACAGTAGCCGAAGAGCCTTAAGGGCAAACCCATGTCCTCGCCAACCGTTGCGCCACCGAAACCAGTCGCGCCAGGTAGCACTTCGCCCGCCACTTCCCAACAGCTCCGAAAATGGATTGGGCCGCTGGCCCTGGGACTCATACTTGTTCTGATACCGGCGCCCTCCGGCCTGACCACGACAGCGTGGCATTACTTCGCACTATTCGCCGCTGTCATTGTCGCCCTCATTACGGAACCGCTGCCCGGCGCAGCCATCGGTTTTATCGGCGTTACAGTTGCCTCCGCGCTGCTGTTGGTTGGGAAAACGCCGGCCGACGCCACCAAATGGGCTCTCTCGGGATTCTCCAATGAAGCGGTATGGCTCATTTTCGCCGCCAACATGTTCGCGCTGGGATATGAAGTCACCGGTCTTGGCCGGCGCATCGCGTTGCTGCTGGTCAAGGCACTGGGCCGCCGCACCCTTGGTCTCGGTTACGCCATCGCGCTCTCCGATCTCGTTCTTGCCCCGGTGATGCCGTCCAATACCGCGCGCAGCGGTGGCACGGTGTATCCCATCGTTAAGAACATCCCACCGCTCTATGGTTCTTTTCCCCATGATAGCCCGCGAAAAATCGGCGGATACCTGATTTGGACCGGCTTTGCCACCACCTGCGTCACCAGTTCCATGTTTTTGACTGCGCTCGCGCCCAACCTGCTGGCCGTGGAAATTGCGCGCAAGGTCGCGCACGTGGATATCTCGTGGGGCTTATGGGCACTGGGCTTTCTGCCGGTCGGGATCCTGTTGTTCGCGGCGACACCGTTGCTTGCCTATTTCCTTTATCCGCCCGAGATCAAGCGTGGCGACGAGGTTGCACGCTGGGCGGGGGGCGAGCTCATCAGCATGGGACGGATCACTCGGCCTGAGGTGACTATGGGTTTGCTGGCCGTGGCAGCCCTGGTTGGCTGGATCGGCGGCAGCCGCTGGATCAGCCCGGTCACCGTAGCTCTGGCTGTAATCTCAGTGATGCTGCTCGCCAGGGTGGTCACCTGGAATGACATCCTTGCCAACAGACAGGCCTGGAGCGTCCTGGTCTGGTTTGCCACGTTAGTTGCCATGGCTGAAGGGCTCGGCAATGTNNGTCGGTGCCGGGCGTTCCTGCCATGGCCATCACCCTTGTTCTGGTTTACTCGCTGGGTTTGATGGGCGTCCTTACTCCCTACGCCAGTGGGCCTGCGCCGATCTGGTATAGCAGCGGCTACAT
>PMXH01000094.1 GCA_003165855.1 Acidobacteriaceae bacterium
CAGGAGCAGACCGGCGCCCAATCCTCCACCCGCAAAAAACAGGCGGTTCGGGAAGCTTGGCGAATCCGGCAGGTTCGCCGGGTTCAGAAGCGCCATCTGTTCCCCTTGCTGCTGCTGCTCGGCTTGTGTCGCCATCCTGGATGTGCTCTGCTTGGCCAGATCGTCCTGGTAAACTTTCTGCGCGTTGTCGTAGTCGCGAGCCAGTTCCTTATACTCTTCCTCGATGGCAGGACTCGATGCCACCCGGCTCTGGTATACCGCGATCTCCTGCTGAAGTTTCTTTTGGTCGCGCGTCCCCTGGACAACCAGATCCTGATATTGGTGAATCTGCAGCCGCAGTTGACGAATCTCCGGCGGCTCCGATGCGGACTCCTTGTCGTTGGTGCTATCGCCTTTCGCGGATGCATCGTTGATTTCCGCCAGCTTCTTCCTTACCTGCGCAATGTCCGCCTTGGTTTTGATCACATCCGGGTGATCTTCGGTATAGCGTGCCTCCAGATCGATAAGTTGGGCCTGCAGTTGCGAAATTTGCTGCTGCAGGGTTTGGGGATTGCTCGCGGACTGCGACGTTTTCCACGCCCCCAGCTGCTGCGTCAGTAGCGATTCGGTATAGGATTTGTCTTGCGCCGCCCGGTTCAGGGTTTGCGTGTTGGCGTCGAGCTGGGAATTCAACCCCATCAGAATCTTCAGGTTGTTATCCTCGTCGCCGGGAAGCTGCCCCATGTGTTGGTTCTTGAAGGCCGCCAGCCTTTTATCCAGATCGTCCAGATTCTGCTTGGCATCCTGCACCTGTTTGGTAAGGAATAGTGTCGTGCCCTGAGTCGCGTCCTGCCTCGACTTGAGATCTTCTTCCAGCAGCATCGAGGTCAGGTCGGTGCAGATCTGCTGCGCCTCGCGGGCAGTCGACGCGGTGTAGTTCACATAGAAGCCGGGAACCGGGCTGTTCTGACCCGGCTTTTTCTTGGCTCCGGCGCCGACCTGCGAGAGATCCGTAACCACGGGCTCGATCGTCATGTTGACCCGGATGCTGTCCATCACATCGTCAGCGCTCTGGCTTCCCTTGGCCAACCCCAGCCTATCCACCATGGGCCGCAGCCGGCTCGGGCTCAGCACCCGCTGCTCTATCGTGGCAATGTGCTGCGTCAGATCTTCGGTGAAGACCTGCTGCACCACCATGTCCGGAATCTTCGCCGCCTCCACCAGCACCAGCGACTGCGATGTGTACTTGGCGGAGAAAACATAGGAGACCAGAAATCCGGCCAGTGGAGCGAGCAGCGTCGGAATCAGAATCACCTTCATCCGGCGGCGCAACATCGCCAGATAGTCGTCCATGGTCAGTTCGCGATTTTCCATCATTGTCGGTACCCGTTCCGCCGGCCTAACCGGCCAGCCTTAAATTTAGTCAAGCCGGATTGGCCGAGGAGTCCAATCCAGTCCGATCGAACCTACATGCCGCTGGCTCATGTTGCTGCACACGGTCGGAGGCGAAGAACTCCCCGGCAGCAGAGGACATGATGTATTGAATGCCAAATCGTTGAACTGATAGCTCACAAATCCCCGCAGGCTGCGTCCAAACTGACGGTGAAGACCCACTCCGGCGTAACCCGCGGTGAAGCTGTCCGCATTCACAGCCGAGCCGGGAATCTGCAGCCGGGTGTTCTTCGAATAGCCGAGGTCCGTAAAGATGTCCCAGACCCGGCTCAGCGGTCTCTGAGCATCGAGGTGCGCCACGTTACTCAGCGTGCCTGCGAAAACCCCTGAGCCGCTCACGTTGTAGCGCTGGAAGCTGATCGAGACCGTGGTTCGCGGGAACTTGTAGCGGAGCGATATGCGGCCGACCGCCCCGATCTTGTCAGCCTTCTCAGCGTTGACGACAAGCGTGCCTACAGGCTGGATGCAATCCGCTAAATTAGTAATAAAGGGATTCGTACACACCAGCGGATTTGCGGAGATATGCGTAAACTGTGGCCCGGCGGCAATCAGGAAGTCCATCCGCCCGGAAATACGGTGCCCGTACATCCCTTGAATGACGTTCGAGTGAAAATTGGTGCCCGAAACCGAAAAATCAAATGCCTGGTAGCCGTAACTCACTGCGACTTGGTCCTTCGGATTCAGTATCCGGTCATACGCGACCTGGCCGGTGTATTCGGAACTGCCCACGAAGTAAATATTCTCCGGCGCACCGGTTTCGGTAGAAGACAGGTCTCCATAGAAATGCACCAGCCCGTATCCCGCCGAAAGTGTGACCGACGATTTCGGAGTCAGGTTCTCGATGATGTCGGCCAATCCTAAATTCGTAAGACGCGGCACCTGGCCCAGCGAGACGCCGCTTCCTCCGTTGAAAGCGCTGGTTTGCCCTCCGAATGCCCCGGCTCCCAGCATGCCTGCGCCCAAGGTGCTGAGGCCCGAGTTGTACGCCCCGCTGCCACCGTAGGCTGAGAAGCCGAAAGTGCCCTCGGGCAGATAACTGAACGAGTCACGGACCGCCAACTGTCCGCGCTTCCAGTTGATCCGGTTGTCCATGTCGAGTTGCTGCAGTTGTTCCAGACCCACGCCGGCACGATTGTAATAGGCCACGCCGCCGATGTAATCCATGGCCACGTCGTAATTCTTCCAGAGCTTCTGCAAGGTCAAGCTTCCCAGACCCCGCGTGACCGAACTGGTCGAAGACCCGCCCAGGTTATCCTCGACATTGGAATCCACAGACTGGCTAACATGCAGGCCAGGCAAAAGGAAACTCTCCGGCGCCGCATG
>PMXH01000184.1 GCA_003165855.1 Acidobacteriaceae bacterium
GTCTCTTCGCCGCCGCTCGCCATCAGGTTGCGCGATTTGCGCGCGAGCATCCGCTGGATCACGGCCGATGTGCCGCCTTCAGGGCCGGACCCAAGGCTGCGTGTGTTGGCAAGGTCGCCGGAGTAGCAACTGTCGGAGATGACGAGCACGTGTCGTGCCGGCGCATCGCTCACCTCGTTCATCAGGTCATCGGAGATGATTCGGTTGGGGCTGAGCTTTGAGTTGGCGTCGTATGGCATCCAGTAGGCGCGCCTGGTGTTTGGATCGAGATAGCCGTGGCCCGCGTAGTAGATCACCAGGTTGTCGTTTGGCTGCAGGCTGCTCTCGTACTTGCCAAGCGCATCGAGGATGTTGAAGCGCGTGGCCTGCGCATCGAGCAGGTACTGCACATGAAAGCCGTAATGCTCCTCGAGGACCTTGCCAACGGCCCTGGCATCATTGACGGCGGACTTAAGCGGAGGCAGAGGCGCGTGATAGTCGTTAATGCCAATGACGAGCGCATAGAAGCTGCCGAGCTCGCCGCCGGCGCCGGGCTGCGGCTGCTCGGGCTCGAGGCCGCGCTGGGTCTGGGAGTAGGCAAGCGGGAGGAGAAGCAGCGCGAAGAGCATGGACGCACGGCGAGCGCGGCGATATGGGATGGGAATGCTCACCAAGGTCTCCTCGCGCTTTCACAGGGGGAAGCAGAGAGGAAGCCAGTGTAGCCGATGCGGGATTTGCAGACGAAGTGTTTTCGGCAGGATGTCAGGCGGCTAGAGTTTATGGGGGGTGAGGACTGCGGGGAGGGCGTGGACGATGGTGGCGTGGCTGAACTGGAAACCGGCGGCGGCGAGTCGGGCGGGATAGGCGCGACAGCTGGAAAGGAGGGCTTCGTTGGCCATCTCACCGAAGGCCAGGCGGAGAGCGGAGGCGGGAATAGAGAGGAAGGCGGGGCGATGGAGCTGTTGGGCGAGAGCGCGGGTGAACTGGGCGTTGGTGACGGGGTTGGGCGCGGAGAAGTTGAAGGGACCTGAAAGGGAGTCGGATTCGAGGAGGAAGTGGATGGCTGCGAGCGCGTCAGGGAGGGAGATCCAGCTCATGTACTGATCGCCGGAGCCGAGGCGTGCGCCGAGGCCGAGGCGGAAGAACGGGAGCAGCTTGCCGAGCGTGCCGTGGCCGGGGCCGAGAACGACGCCGAAGCGCAGATGGATGACGCGAATTCCGGCATCGAGGGCAGGCTGTGCGGCGGCTTCCCATTGGCGGCAGGCGTCGGCGAGAAAACCATCGCCCGGGTGTGAGGTTTCGTCGAGGAGCTCCTGGCCGCGATTGCCGTAGATGCCCGTGGCGGAGGCAACGAGGAGCGCCTGAGGCGGATGGCGGAGAGCGGCGAGCGCGGTGGCGAGGATGCGGGTTGAGGCGACGCGGCTTTCGAGGATTTCGCGCTTAAAGTCAGGCGTCCAGCGGTGACCGGCGAGATTGACGCCGGAGAGATGGATGGCGGCGGTGAGGCCCTCAAGGGCTTCAACGTGAGGAATGAACGGGCCGGAGGCGGGGTTCCACTGGAGCTGGCCGGGAAGGGTGGGGGCCGAGCGGACTAGTTGAAGAATAGAGCAGTTATGGGCGGCCAGGGATTCCCTGAGGGCCGAGCCCAACATTCCTGATGCGCCCGACAGGAGATAGCGGGGCGGCAGGGGAGGTGGATTGAGGGGGCCGATCTTGCGATCCTCCTGATAAATACAATAGCTGCGTCTGGGGCGAGCGGTTTAGCAGGACGTAAATATTTTTTGATCTGGACAATAATTTGTCACGGGGCGCATCCTAGTGAATATGGCCAATCCCGCCGGAGTGACGAACGAAGAGACGCAAAAGACGCAGGCAGACCCGGAGACCGCGGAGCGGTTCATTGCGGAAAAGCGGATCGGCGAGCGGATCCGGCGGCTGCGGCTGAAGAAGTCGATGGGGCTGGTGGAACTGGGCAAGCACACGGGCTTATCGGCGAGTTTTCTGTCGCAGCTAGAGACAGGGCGGGTGGTTCCGACGCTCAGGAACCTGGCGCGGATTGCGATGGTGTTTTCAAAAGACCTTTCGCACTTTTTCGAGACCGAACCGAGCGCGATGTTCAGGATTCATCGGCAGAAGGACCGGGTGCGGCTGCCGCAGACGGGGGTTGAGCCGCCGACGTATTTTTTTGAGAGCCTGGGCTACATGGTTCCGGACCGGAACATGGATCCGTATTTTGCGGAGTTTGTTCCGCTGGCAAGGACGCCCGAACCCAAGGCGCACATGCATCCGGGGTTTGAGTTCTTGTACGTTCTTGAGGGCGAGCTGGAGCTGCGGCACGGGGACAAGGAGTGCACTCTGGACACGGGCGACGCGGTTTACTTTGACGCGGGGACGCCACACTCCTACCAGTGCGCAGGGAAACGCGCGGCGCGGGTGATTATTGTGACGATGCACCAGCCTCCGCAGGCGATGCCGCCGCGCGCCTCGAGCACGACGCCGAGGTTCGTCGCCGCCCAAGCGTGCTCGTAGGGCAGGCACGCGCGATAGGCGGCCTCGGCGCCCTCCAGATC
>PMXH01000336.1 GCA_003165855.1 Acidobacteriaceae bacterium
GCACTCAGCGGCGCCGACCCGCAAATCAGCGCCTTCAAGTTCCTCCCGATCATCTTTTTCCGGATCGCCGGAAACACCAGCCGGTTCGCCAGCCCCAGCCAGAGCGCGTCGCCTGCCTTCGGCTGCTTCTCCTCCCGCCGCGCCCATGCCGCCTTCGCCCGCGCATAAATCGCCTGCGCCACTCCGCCCGTCTGCCAGAGTTGTTCGTCCACCGCCCGCCGCATCCGCTCCAGCAGCTGCGGTACATTCAGGAAGTAATCGGGAGCCACCACCCTCATATCGTTCGCGATCTTCGCCAGATCCATATTGATCGTGACCAGGCTCCGCCGCTTCAGAAACGTCAGCAACGCAATCCACGACGCCGCAAACGTAAACGGCAAATAGTGGAAAATGCGGTCTTGCCTCCCCGCTGGCCGAGAAGATGAACCAGACGTCGCACCCGACATCAACTGTTCCAGTCGCTCCGCGGTCCGATCCAGCATGAAGCCCACATTCGCCGCCGTCAGCACCACTCCCTTCGCTTCCCCCGAAGTGCCAGACGTGTAGATAATCGTCACCGGACTATCTTTCCCCACCTGCGGCCGCTCCAACAGCACTCCATCGACGCCCGCAAAAATCTCGTCAAACAAAAACTGCGGCGGCGCCTCTGTCCAACTCTGCGCAATCCCGTCCCGTAACGCCGCTTCTCCGCAACACACCAGCGCTGGCGTCGAGTCTTTCATCATCGCCACCAACTCCGCCGGCGCCTGCCGCGAATACAGCGGAACCACGATCAACCCCTCCGCCATGATCGCCAAATCCATCGCTACCCAGCGAATGCTGTTCGCCGCCAGCAATCCGCACCGCTCGCCCTTCTGCAACCGTTTCGAAGCAATAAACGTCCGCGCCTTGCGGATCAGCTCCAGCAACTCCCCGCCGGTCACCTCGGTAACCTCACCGTCGCGAATCTCAGCAAGAATCCGCGCATCCGCAGCCGCCTGCAGTTGCGAGAAAATCTCTCCGATAAATGGAATGAGTGTGTTCAAGATATGAAATTCGGTCTCAGGTTTTCTTCGCGGCCTTCGCGCACCCTTTGCGTTCTTTGCGGTTAGAAGCTCTTCAGTCTGCGTTCTTCGCCGTGCAAAGCCGCTAGCTATATGCCGTCGCCAACTCGCGCAAGTTTGCGCTCATCGGCGGCAAATAATCCTCCCAACTCCACTCTCCGCGCCGCGTCGGAAACTCCGGATACCTCTTCTGCACTTCCTCTTCAAAATAAACTCCCATGCGCGCCATCACTTTCAAATTCTTCACCACCGTCTGCGCAATCCCGCTCGCAATCGCTTCGCCCTCACAGCTCAGCTTCTCCAGCGCCGCCAGCAACTTTCCTTCTAGCTCCGGATCGTCCACCGTCATCAGCAGATCCTCATGTCCCCGCTCCCGCATCAAATTCCGGATGCGCTCGTCCATCGTGATTCCCGCCGACGGCACCAGCCCCGGCATCGAGGTCACAATCCCGTGATACCTCGATGACGCCATCATGTGGCATGCCCTTAGCACGCTCACTAACTCATACATGTTGTACTCATCCGAGGTCAGGACAGGCACGCCCCCCAGCTTCTCCGAAATCTTATTCGCCGGACGCGCATCCAGCCGCTCCGTCGCCGCCAGGATCACGAAAACATTCTTCTTCTTGCGGAACGCATCGACCGCGTTCGCAATCGCATTCCAATACTTGTGATAAGCCTGCTCCGCCGCCGGCCCCGAATTGTGAAAATACACCGTGCGGTAGTGGCTGTCCTTGTAAGCTCCCGTTAAACTACGCACCGCGTACTTCGCCACCGACGCCTTCACCGGCCATTCAAATGGATTAATCGGACACACCACCAGCACCGGCGTCCGCCCATCCCAACCCACTTTCCTCAGCACGCTCTGCCCGTACTCCGGCGGCCGCGGCTCAAAGGTCCACGCCGTATCGGTTCCCAACTCCGTCGGCACCCCCAACTCGCGCAGCACCGTGCGCGACTCTTCATTCCGTGTAATTACAAATGAGTTCCTGCAATACCGCCCGCACATTTTCGCCACCAGCGGATCCATGTGCCCAGCTTCCGCGCCATATCCCACCGAAAGCTTATTCTGCGCCGCCGCAATGCCCAACGATCCGATCATCATCGTGGTCAGTGCATTGGCGAACTTGCTCTTGAACATCGATCCTTCGCACGCCACCACTCCATCATGCTGCGGCACTTCATTCGCCAGAAACGGCGGAAAAATGTCCGGCAGATGCACTTGCCTCGTGCCTTCAAAATATCCGCGCGAGAAGTCGAAGTTCTGGCTCATCACGCTGAACTCCACACGCTCCCCGCCCAGAATATGCCGGATCTGCCGCAGCATCTCTTCCACCCGCACATCCGAACCCATATTCCGCGTTCCGTTATAGCCCGCAAACAACAGTTTCAGCTTCTCGCCCGGCTTCCAGCGCTTGCCCTCGCCCAGCATCCATCCTGCCTTGGCGCGCTCAATCGAACTGCTCACCCACGCTTCCAGAACAAAGTCCATCATGCCGCTGTCCCTCCCGCCGCCGCTGGCCACGGTTGGTACTTGTACGCGAAATTATTTTCGCGGCTGAACTTCAGCAGCGGATAGCAGTAGTCGGAAAACTTCACCGGGTTTTTCCCCAGCTCCTTCGTCACCCGTGTGTTATCAAATACCGTGTTCCATACCAGATACGGCATAAACACCTTCATCAGCGACGCACTTTTTCCAATCGCTCCCTTGCGGTTCGCCAGAAAATTCACCGACTCCGCAAACGGACGCTCCACCACCGGCACGAACACAGGCGCCCTCTTGTTCTGCGCCCCTGCCAGCGCTTTCGTGATTTCTCGAAACGTCTGCGACCCCACTCCCGACGAAAGATGATACGTATCGTGCTCCGGACGCTCCTTCTGATGCAGTGTCGCAATCGCCTCCGCCACAAAATCCACGTTCACAATGTCGATCTTGTCCGTCGGACGAAACGGCAGCACCGGCAACCCCGCCAAAAACACAAACGCCTTCACCATGTCGAATTGCGTCGTCTCCGCATAGCGGCTGTCCCCCAGCACGATGCTCGGCCGGAAAATCGTCTTCGGCGTTTCCGGTAGCAACACCCGCATCATGTGCTCGCAAAACTTCTTCGTCCGCGCATACGGATCGTA
>PMXH01000422.1:0-6218 GCA_003165855.1 Acidobacteriaceae bacterium
CCGGTACCGCGTCTGAACCGCAAACCACTGCGCCAGGGATGCCCCTACTACCGGCTGCGGCTGCGTTGCTGTCAAACGGACAACCCCAACCGCCGGGACCCCATAGCTACCGCTCATTGAGCCCCATTGCCATTTTCGTTTTCTTTTGCACAGCGTGTTCAGTTCTTGCAGCACCGCAGCACTCGTGCCTGCGGTCGTTTCCTCTGGTCGAAGCGCCTATCCGCTCCACCATGCTCCCATCGAGCGCGGCGTCCCATCCTGCCGTGCCACTACCATTTCAAGAAGCTTTAGTCTTCAACCGCACTGCCTCTACAGCCGCCGATAAATCTGTTCCGGGACCGGAAATGTTCTCTTGCTCAGCACTGTTCCCAGGATGCGGCACTGTGCGGCTTCCAGTGATTCCTTGATCTGGCGAGCCGTTGCTTTCCTTGTGCTATGCGCTCCCAGCACCAAAATGATCCCGTCCGCCAGCTGCCCCAGCAACGCTGCCTCGCTCGATGTCCCGGCAACCGGCCCGTGAATCACCGCATACTCAAACTCATTTCGCAGCGCCGCCAGGTGGGAAAGCCAATGGAGTCCCGTCCCTGCCCCTTCGCCACATTCTCCACCCATCGGTACCCGCCACAGATTGATCGCCACTTGCGTGGAGCAGGATTTGAGCGCAGAGCTCCCTGCGGAATGGGGACGAGAGCCCGACGTCCCAGCGATCCCGCGCCCGCGCTCCGCGATGGCGACAGCAGCATGTGTCTCCAGCGCCAGAGCCTGTGCCACCTGGTCGCATATGCTTGCCACATCGATGTGCGGTTCCGCCGCGCTAAAGACGACCTGTTTTACCGGCCGCTCCCCGCTGGCAAAGAACACCCGCCGCACCAAGCCCCGGATCTGCTCGCGCGCAAAGTCCTCCGGATTCCAACCCCGCGCCTCGCCAAAGTCTCCAGCCTGCGGCAACGCCGCTTCCTGCGCCGGTGACCCTATCAGTCCTGATCGCTGCAGCACGTCCGCATTCGCGCTCATCTCATCTCCTCAGGCGGATAACCGCCTGTCCATTCCTTCCGGTATGGAAGCCAGTACCGGGATTTCCAGACATGCCATCACTTCCTCCGGTGTACGCAGGGCAGGGTCCAGATAATCTGCAGCGAACGCTGCTCCGGTGCCCGTGGTCAGGGCCGCCACAAAGCCCACCAAAACCACCATCCCGGCCGGCCACACCGGCAGTGCCGGTACGACGGGCTGCTCGGCGATGGCTACATTGACGATTCCGCCTTCGTCCAACGCATCGCCCATCCGTGCTTCTTCCCGTTTCTTCACATAGAGCAGGTAGTTCTCTTGCGCCGCCTTCTCGCTGCTCGTGAGATCATCCTGGGTAATCGCATCCTCGCCAAGTTGCCGAGCCAGCCCGCGATATTCCGCCAAGTGCTGGCTGGTGATTGCCTCCCGCGCTTCCAATCCCTTCCTCTCAACTTGTGCCTTCTGCAGCGCCGCCTTGGCCCATTCATACTCGGCGTCCTTGTCCGTCGTTTCGTCGCGCACCGGCGTCAAACTCTCGGCTGCGATCGCAGACTTGGCTTGCAGAATCTGCTGTTCCACCTCTTCCACCAAACGGTGGCGGGGCTCGAACTTGGTCAGTAACTGAGTTTTCTTCAATTCGAGGTCCAGCAGGCTCGCCTTCAGGGCCCGCAAAAGCTCCGGATTGTCCGCCGTGCGCACTTGGGTGATGGTTCGCTCCGGCAACTTTGCCAACTGGAAATCAAGTTCTTGAATTCGATTTTCGGCCTCTCCTATCTCTACCCGAGTCTGCCGGTAACTTGCGTCTACGGCGTCGAGTCGTTGCAACACCAGATCACGTTGCTGGGCCGCCATCACCACCCCGCGGTTCTTCGTGAAGGCGAGCAGCTTCCGCTTGGCCTCCTCTAGTTGCTGTCGCGACTCTCCAGTCTGCTGATCGAAAAAGTGAAGCTGCCCTGCTGGCCGGTGCACCTCCATATGTTTTTCCAGGTACACGCTGGCGACTGAGCGCAGCACCTGTGCTGCCAGTTGGGGATCCGCCGCGTCATAGCTCACCGCGATCAGGTTGGTCTTCTTGATCGATTCCACCTTCAGCCGCTTGGCCAGTTTCTTCGCAGCCCGCTCCACACGTGTTGCCTGCTCCTCGTGCGGCCGGAACCACCGCAACCAGTCATGCGCTGCCAAATCGTTGGCCTCCGCCACGCGACGCAAAACGTCATCGTCCTTCAGCAGCTCCACTTCTGAATTCAGTTCTTCTTCCGTTACTTCCACCCGAGAAAAATCAGGAGGCGCATTCTCTTGTGCGGCCACGGGAGGGTCGGCCCGTCCTCTCCGCACCAGCACGCGCACGTGGGCGCGATACGTGGCCCCGGCCAACGCATAGACCACGGCCAGAACGAACACCAAACCCGAAACGCCGACGAAAAGTCTCCGCTGCCGGAACAGCACCATCGCCAGCTCACGCATCGTCGGCGACACCGGTTCTTCGTTCTTGCGCGTTGGATCCTGGTCTGGCATGCGATTTGACCTGCGCCGGTGACTAAAACTGTGTGGAACTCACATACATGCTTAAGGAAGGCTTGCTGAGAAACTGCTCGATCTTGGAGATGGAATTTTGAGGAACAAACACGAGGTCTCCCGGGCGCAATTGGGCGGCCTCGCCCAGGCTTCTGTCCTTCAACATCTTCTTTAGGTTGAAAATGCGCGCTTCTACCACATCATCGTTTACATGCCGGAACAATAGCACCTGCGAATGCTTGGCCTCGTGGGTAAAGCCACCCGCGATCTGTACTGCCTCCATGATGCTTGTGTCCGCTCGCAACTCGTACTTGCCGGGATGTCCCACCTCTCCGCCCGCCACAAAATACGGATGCTCGAACTCCTTCAGCGCCACCGCAACCTGCGGATCGTGCAGGTATCCGATGTAGGCCTGCCGCACCGCCAAACGGAACTCCTCCACCGTCAATCCCTGGGCGAGCACCGGGGCCGCATCTTTCAGGGACACATACCCATCCGGTTGTATGGTGAGGATCTGATCGAATTCCGGCGAAAGCGTGAAACTCAACGTCACAACGTCACTTCTGGTCAGCCGGTAAAGCGGACGGCGATCCCCTCCGAGCCGAGGGTTTCCCATGCCGTCCGCTTTTCCGGGTTTTGCGGCCGCCATTCCTGTGCTCCCCGTCCCAGCCCCGGTTTGACCGGTCGGAGAAGACTGTAGGCTTTTTCCCAGGTCCTGCTCCCTCTTTTCTTCCTGGGCGAATGCGGCCACGCAAAGCTGCAATGACAACACGCCCATCACCGCAACTCTTGTCCAACCAACGAAGGGCGTCATTGCATGATCGGCTTTGTTTTTCCTGGATTCTGAGAGCTGCTCAGCTTCCGCGGTTCTCTTTGTGCAAGGTAGCTCCCTGCGGATTTCGCGGCAAGACATGGGAAGTGCTGTCTACCAACGTGGCCACGCCCGCTTTACCGCCCTGCAGTGTGAAAACCCCGGAGTACCGCGGTTTTTTTCGCGCTGGAGCTATTTCATAGGACCGCTAGACGGTTCCCCTAGTGGCTATCCACAAAAGTAGACTTGCATGTTTGAGGAAGCACATCCTCGCTGACCACCAGCCTCAAACGAACGGAACCAGCACCCCGTCTACTGCTATTTCCCCCCCAACTTCCGCAAGATTTCCAGACCCCAAATCTTGCTCGTCAGTTTTCCACAACATCCCAAGCTATGTTCCCGATTTGAAAGCCCTCCTGCGAATTTTGTGACATGTTTCCTTGAGTACCTCTCCACGCACTTCTAGAATCACATTTTTAGTGCCGTTTCTTTCGGAGTCTTGTTTCATGAGTCCATCTTCAGCCGATCCTTCGGCCGCAGTCACCGTCCTCATCGCCGATTCCAGCCGCATGCAGGCGCAATTACTTACCAGCGCCTTACGCCGTCGCTCCGAGTTCCGCATCTTCACCTGCCTGGTCGACACCACCTCGCTCCTCCAGGCGGTCGCATCCACCCCTGCCAAAGTGGTTGTGCTCTCTCTGAATCACTCGGCCAACATCGCCAACCAGATGGCCACCATACGCCGCGTCCATCTTTCCCATCCCGACGTCGCCAAGGTTCTCTTGGTCGAGTCCTACGACCGCGAACTCGTCGTCAGCGCTTTCCGCTCTGGCGCCCGCGGTATTTTCTGCATTTCCGATGCCCACTTCCGCCTGCTCTGCCGCTGCATTCAGCGAGTCGCCGCTGGTCAGATCTGGGTCAACACGGAACAGATGAACTTCCTGCTCGACCTGGTCTCTGAAGTGCCGTCGCTTCGCGTTCTCAATTCCAGCGGCCACCAACTCCTCACCCCGCGCGAGGAGCAGGTCGTCGCCCTCGTCGCCGAAGGCCTCAGCAACCGCGACACTGCCCGCGAGCTTAACCTCAGCGAGCACACCATCAAGAAGTACTTGTTCCGCATCTTCGATAAGCTGGGTATCTCCTCCCGCGTCGAACTCGTCCTCTATGCCGTCAACAACGGCGATCCTCGCCAAGCCGAATGGCTCGTCGGAATGAGCCATTCCATCCCGGACTCATAACCCGCGATTTCCAAGACACTCCCCTCGCTCCAATTTGAAAAACCTTGCCCAGCGCCTGTATAACCCTTAGGACGGAACTCCGTGCCTGACAAGCCCTCCAGCCCCGATCCTCAGCCGCAACCCCGCCAGCCGACCCTCGTCGCCGCCGGCCTCCTGCTCGCTGCTCTTGCCCTGGTCGTCCTCTATACCAGCCGTCGCGCGTTCCTCAGTCCAGTAGCATTGGTTGTGGTCGCTGCCATCGGTATGGTCGCTTTGCTCTTGCAACTCCGGCTTCGTCCCGATCTTCCTTCTTCCCTCCGAGTCTCTTCCATTCGCGGTCCGCTCTGGCTCAACGGCCTGGGCGTCGTCTTCGCTGTGGGAGCGGTATTCGCCGACGTTCTTCACCTCAACGCAGTCGTCATGCTGATCGCCGCGCTCGGAGCCGTTGTGTCCTTTGCGGTCAGCGGCATCATCGTCCTCAGCGCACTGCGCAAACGCCAGTGAAACCGGCATCCGGCTTAGGGCTTCCGGACAGCACGCTCCAGCGTTGTTGAAGGTACAGTTTCTTTCTTGGGTTGGAATTTAAGAACAAGAAACCCTGGCGCCAAAGGCCGGAAGCCGAGGGCCGGAAGCCGGACGCCGCCCATCTACGGCTTGAACTCCACCGCCACCGTCGTCTCCGCCACCACCGGCTTCCCGTCAACCCGGTAGGGCTCGAACCGCCACCAGCGCAGGGCGTCCATCGCGGCGCGTGCCAGCACCTCCGGACCATTCAGAGCATGCAGATCCACCACCGATCCATCTCGTCCTACCACCACATCCAGCACGATCACTCCTTGCAGATTCGCCGACCGCGCCGCCTCTGGATAATCAGGGTCCGCGCGGTGAGTCACCAGCTTCTCCATCACCTCAGCCGGAACGTGCGCCTCCGGTCGCTGTTCCGCCGTGGTCTCGCTCCTCCGCAGACTCGACTCCAGATCTTCCCATCCCCGATTCCAGCGCCACCACAAAATCGCCAACAAGATTGCTGCCGACGCCAGCAAGAAGATCCAGCCCCGCCTGCGACGTTTGCGGGAGGGAGGCGGAGCACCGCCCGCTCCCCCACTCTCGGAACCTTTCCCGGCGGCGGCTTCGATCGGAATCCTCGCGCGCACTCCCAGTTCCGGCTCCGCTTTCGCTGTTCCTGCCCAATCGCGAATCGCCGCCTGCTGTTCAACCGACAGCCCCACAAACTCCATCCCCGAGCGCAGCTTGTCGTGATGCCGCACCAGCGCCCGCGTGCGCAGCGGATCCTCCATCAGCGGCAGCCGGATCTCCACTCCCACCGCCTCGCCCGGCAACAGTTCCCCCGCCAGCACCGCTGCCACTCCGCTCTCGCCCAGGTTCACCGACCGCCCCGGCAAAGTATCCGGAATCCCCGACCGCAGCACCGTCACATCCACCGGTGCTTGCACCCGGTAGCGCGGCCTAAGCCGCCGCGATGGCTGATCCCGCCCGGGTTCTTGTGCCCCTGTCGCCATTTCAATTCTCAGGTTTTTGTGGAGAAGCTAATGCACCACGGAGTCACAGAGACAGAGACACTGAGAAGAGCAACCCAAAAAGGATTTCTCTGTGTCGGAGCCTGCCCTGAGCGAAGCCGAAGGGTGCCTCTGTGGTGAATGATTTTC
>PMXH01000422.1:6237-6529 GCA_003165855.1 Acidobacteriaceae bacterium
ATCTTTTCCCGCAGCAACGCCCCGCCCCCACCTTTAATCAATCGCAATTGCGGATCAAACTCATCCGCGCCGTCGACCGTTACATCGATCTCCTGATATTCATCCAGCGTGGTCAGCGGAATCCCCAGGCTTGCCGCCATTTTCCCCGAATGGTCTGAAGTGGGTATTCCCCGGACTCTCAGCCCATTCTTCACCTGCTCGCCCAGCAGTTGAATGAAATACGCCGCAGTCGATCCCGTTCCCAGCCCAACGATTTGACCATCCTTCACGAACCGCAAACTCGCCCGCGCCG
>PMXH01000084.1 GCA_003165855.1 Acidobacteriaceae bacterium
TGCCAGTTCCACCACTTCCGCACTGTGTAAACTACTTGTAATCAGTATCTTAGAGAGTTCGTCGGGTGAGGGCATCTCCAGCTGCACCGGATTTTGCACCGACTTCGCGCACTCGATGCGCTCTTCCGGTCGCAAGTCCGCCAGCCGCAAAAACAGCTTGTGGACCGCAGCCTCGCGTGGGTGTACGTAGCGCATCGTTGTCTTAATGTTATCGTGTCCGGCGACATACTGCAACGTAAAGGGGTCCGTGTACTCTCCGGCCTCGGTCAGAAACGTATGACGCAGGGCGTGCAGGCCGGCATCGGGATGAGTCTTGATCTTTTTCCGTATCTGACCCATCTGTTCTTCGAGCACCCAAGGCCCCAGCGGCTGTGTCGGATCTTGGGGGCTCGTGAAGACATAGTCGCACTGGGATTCTTTGAGAAGTCGATCGAGTACTTCCTTCATTTCGTGATCAATCACCAGCTTGCGTTTTCGCGCTCGCCGTTTCAGACCGCGCTTGATGAGTAGCTCTCCGCAGATTTTCACCTCTGCACGCTGCTCCGAGTGGAGTCGAACGCAATCTTTCATCAGCTTCAGCATCTCGTTGCGACAGATACCGGAGTGCCGCGCCAGAATGGAAGCGGATCGCAAGGGTTCAGCGGCGCGCGAAGTCCATTGCGCATACTCCTCTGCGCTGAAGACGTAGTCCGTTTCACGCTCTGCTCCTTCGTCCTTCGTGTACTGTTCGACCGTCGGAACCTTGGCAATCAACTTAAGCTTCAGATGCGCATAACGCAGGGCCTTGCGGAAAGTGGCCAAATAGCGATTCACCGTGGTTTTGCCCACCGGCGTAGGTTTTCCGTCACGCCGTCGCCCCGCGTGCTTCAAAGCCCAAGCTTTGAATGCTTCGATGTGAGCTTCATCGATCTGGTCGAGCGGGAGATCGGCCCAAGGACCGTAACTGAGCAGCTTCCGATAGCTCTCCTGATAAAATTTAACTGTGCCTTGTTGTTCCGCTTTGGCAGTCGCAACCCACTCATCGAAAGTTGCTTGGAACTCCCTTAGCGTAGGAGCGCCCTTGCGCGTTTCATCACTCACAGGAGACTTCCGTTGCAGCTCGGGTTCTTCGAGGCCAGCCGCCTGGCGAACAATGCCAGCCCGTGCCGCACTGGCGATAGCCTCTGCTTCACGCCGGTTTTCGGTCCCAGTCGAGCGGTAGTATTCCTTGCCTCGGTACTGGAATTTGTAGGCGTAGTACGAGCTTCCGGAGCGTTTGAATACTTTCATTAGCCTGCCGCACGTCGGGTGTTGCTTGTCACGAATTGACGGATGGTTTCCGGCCGAATCATGACTCTAGTGCCCACTTTTACGTAGTCGATCCTACGACCCTGAACCCAGTCGCGCAAGGTCTTGACCGAAATGCCCAGCAAATGGGCAGCTCGGCTCACGTCGAGCAAGGGTTCGATCGGATCAGATGCAAATGCTGGGGGCTTCGCTTCGGGCACTGTGCACCTCGACGACTCAGACTTGACAATAGCGCATTGTGCACGTACAGTCAATATGTAACGTTACATTTTTATTTGCTGTAGCGATCCAAGAAAGGTCTACATGGTAGAGAAGGAAGCGATACCGCAGCAGCCAGTGATTTCCATTCGCATCTCCGAGGCGCTGCGCTTAAGGCTTGAAACCCTGAAGAAAATCATGTTCCTCAAGAGCGGCCAAACGGTCTCGACATCGGAGGCGGCAAAGCAGCTTCTTGAGTCTGCCCGAGACGACCGTCTTGAGTTGGTAGACCTGCTTACGGAGCCAACGAAATCCCTGCTGCGAATTCGTGGGAAGACGGACTCAGGACTCTCGCTTTCGCAGTCGGAATGGACTCTGGTGGCCCACTACTGTGCGCTGGGCGCAGAGTCCTTTACCAATACCGCACAAGGCCAGATTTCCTACGAGTCGCTGGCCGAGATCCTGGAGGCATTCCTTGCGGCTTACGTCATCGCCCGCAAATCGAAGAATTCCCGACTGGACTTTGTATACCTGATGACTCTTCCAGGGGACAAACAGGCGGAAGCAAAGGACGCTAATGATGTTGGAAACGAAGACGTTCGCCGGGTGGTGACGCGCACCATTCAGATGCTCAAGAACCCGGCTCAAAAGCGGCGAAAACCGATACTCGCCGTCCGCAATCTCTATCGACTTCTCGATGAGGAGAAATTCTCGAATATCGAGAAGCTGAACGATGCACTTTGGAAGCATTGGACGGCCCTGTGGAAGGTGTGCGCGCGCGGCCACTATTCCGCTCACCGAAAGCCCCTGCGAGAGAAGGCGCCTGCGGAGACCAACGACGAGGATTTTGAGCTTGCGGTTCAGCCGGCATTGCCCTCCTTGGAAGAAGGCGGATACCGCCTCGATCTGGTGCGGGAAGAGGGAAATGAGTTCTCTCCTCGTTTGCAGTTTCCCGGAACACTGTCCCCGTGCTATCCGGTGTGTGGATACCCGAGGATTGCGGAGTTCCGAAGGATGCTGGAAGAGCTAGATTTGGAGCGAGATCTTTACCAATGGCAGGGTTACTACTTCTATGCCCACACGGCGATCCTCGACAACGAGGAAAGGGGCGTGTTTTTCTTTGCGCGTGAGAACGGAATCACATTCCGATTCCCGATGGGACACTGGCAGTCGATCCGAAATCTGTTTCGCCGCGCATGGCAGGAGCCGGAGGTGATCCGTACGTGGGAGGCTCAGGTGCTGGAATACGGCGAACTGTAAGAGCGGCGGTGCTTCGCACCGGAAGAAGGGTGG
>PMXH01000457.1 GCA_003165855.1 Acidobacteriaceae bacterium
GTGGCGGCGGGTGTCGGGATCGAGTTGCGCCAGCTTGTTCTGCAGGAGTTGCAAATGGAGCACGATCGCATTGATCGGATTCTTGACCTCATGGGCGACGCCACCCGTAACCCGCCCGCTGGCCGAGAGACGCCTGGACATTTCGATTTCGTCTCCGATGCGCCGCACAGATTCGGCGTCGCGCATGATCAGCAGGGCCCCGATCTGCGTGCCCTTCTCTTGAACAAAATCCAACGAAACCTGAACCCGCCTGCCGCCGGCAGCGACAAACTCGCGCTGCACCAGCGGACGCTTGCGCTCAAAAGCGTCAATCACCATGGCCCCGAGCAACGTGTCGCGCGAGAAGGCCTCGCCTACCGTTCTGCCCAGGAGCTCTCCTCGAGGCCTGCCGACAAAGCGTTCGACCGGCGCACTTACCAGTACCACCCTGGAGTCTCGCGTGAAGAGCATCAAGCCATCCTGCAGTTTCGACATGAGCTGGTCCACGTTGTCCTTCAATGCGGAAAAGATCTCCTTGGTGTCGCGCATCTGCCGCCCCAGGTTTGCGATCTTCAGCGTGACTAGTCCGAACTCATCGTGTTCCGATTCGTTCCCTGATAGTTCCTCGGCCGTGCCCGAACTCACGCTGTCCAGGTTGAGGCTGATCTTCCTTAGTGGGCCGAGGGCCACATTGGAGATTATTGCGGCCAGCAGCAGTGAGGCCAGAATCGACGCAATGGAGAAATAAAGCGCGTGCATGAGGCGCGGTGTAATTTCACTCTTGAGCAAGACCGTGGAAACGCCGATCCGGATGGTACCGAAGGGTTCTCCGTTCAATTGCAGCGGGTAACTTACGTCGTAAATTGCTGACGGTCGGTACACCAGGCGGAGTTGTTCGCGGAACCGGGCGGTCTTGACCCCGAGAAAATCGGGACGCTTCGCAACTTGCTTGCCCACGAGCTGAGCATTCGAGTGGAGCAGCGCCTTGCCATTCGCGTCCACTACCGAAGCGTCATAAATGTAGGGCCAAAGGTCGACCTCCGATTCGAGATTGTTCAGAAGGTTCGTATCCATCGGCAGATACTCGGCCAGGGCGCGCCGCACCGCGGCGGGATCATTGGTGTCGATGCGGGTGCTGCTCAAATCCGGCAGGTCATTTTCGGCGAAGTAGGCGAGTTGCTTGGTCAGGCGGTCGGCGCTTTCGTAAGTATTGTCGATGCGCTGGCGAAGGATCTGCGAGATATAGAGATATGAGAAGGCAGTCACCATCACAGTCACCAAGAGGGTGATGGCGAGCACGATGATGGTTTTGCGTCGCATGGAAAGATAGTGGCCAGTGGTCAGGGATCAGTGGCCAGTTGACGCAGGCATCGCGGACGAGGGAACGAAGTGGCGAAAGGCTTTCCACTGACCACTGACCACTGATCGCTGGCCAGTGATCACTGCGTTTGTTCCTCCTTGCCAGGATCCGCGTCCCCCGTGCTGCTGCCGTATTCCTTGAGCTTATTATGAAGGGTTTTCAAGCTAATTCCGAGAATTTCCGCAGCCCGCGTCTTGTTGTTGCTGGTGGATTCGAGCGTTTTGAGGATGAGCATCTTTTCCGCCTCGCCCACCGTAGTGCCCACGCCCAGACGAATGGCATCGGGATCATTCGCGCTGGTGCGCAGGATGGTGTGGCCGAATCCGGGAGGCAGATGCTTGGTCTCGATCATGCCGCCATCGCAGACAATCACGGCGCGTTCAATCGTGTTGCGCAACTCGCGGACATTTCCCGGCCACGTATAGTTGTTGAACAGATTCAGCACCGCTTCGCTGATGGCAACCGTTTTGCGGTTATGCTTTGCGCTCATTTCCGAAAGGAGAAGCTGCACCAGATCCGCGATATCTTCTTTGTGCTCCCGCAAGGGAGGCATGTGAATGTTGAAAACGTTGAGCCGGTAATAGAGATCGCTGCGCAATTCGCCCGACGCAACCGCATCGTCCGGAACTTTGTTGGTGGCGGCGAGCACGCGCACATCCACCGTCGTCTCCACTTTGCTGCCCAGACGGCGTAGCTTGTGGTCCTCAAGCACGCGCAGCAGCTTAGCCTGTGTTCCCACCGGCATTTCGCCTATCTCGTCGAGTAGGATCGTGCCCCCTTCGGCCAGTTCGAAGCATCCCGTGCGCCGTTCCAGAGCTCCGGTAAAGGCGCCCTTTTCGTGGCCGAAGATCTCGCTTTCGATCAGCGTTTCAGGAATAGCCGCGCAATTGATGGCGACGAAGGGCCGGTCACGCCGCGGACTCAGTTGATGGATGGTGCGTGCTACCAGTTCCTTGCCCGTGCCGCTGGCTCCCGTAATCAGTACCGACGCAGTACTGGGAGCCACCAATTCGATGAGCCGGAAAATCTCCTGCATCTTGCGCGAGGTTCCCCGCAGTTGGCCCAAAGAGCCGGAATCCCGCAGCCGGCGGCGAGTACTTTCCAGTTCAGCTCGCGTGCCCAGCAGCGCGGATGCGTTTTGCAGCATGGCGCGCAGCCGCTGCGTGTCGATGGGCTTGGTGATGTAGTCATAAGCTCCCAGGCGCATGGCTTGCACCGCACTGTCGATGGTGCCCTGCGCTGTTACCAGGATCACCGCCATGGCTTGCGTCTGCTCCGCCAGTCGCTCCAGCAGCTCGATGCCTCCCATGCGCGGCATCTTGAGGTCGGTAACAACTATGGAGGGCGTCCACTGCGCCGCTTTCTCCAAACCCTCCAACCCGTCCCGAGCGGTTTCAGTACGGTAGCCCCAGGAAGAAACTAACTCGGCCAGGCCGGTGCGTTCGTTCTCTTCATCCTCGACGATTAGTACTTTTTCGTGGCTCATCCCTTGGTTATCGGCCGCTCTTTCAGTGGTCATCTCCAGCAGTCTGCCCGTTCAGATACCGAGCTTATAACCATACGCGGCCTGCTTCCCATGGGGCAAGGGTGCGGAGTGGACCATGCATCGCACGGGGGCGGGCGCCATTTCCAAAAGGAGATGGAGCGATTGGGATATCAATTTGAGATGGAACCCGCCATGACGCGGGCGCGCTTTCAGGAAGTTCTTGAAAAGGGACCGTTGGCTGTAGTAATTGTATTTGTTTCCTTCTAAGAAGGTGATCGATCCGCCATCGGTGCCGAGAGATATAGTGTGCAATATGGAACACTATCCTTGGCAGAGTCCTGTCATAGTTTGAAGTTCGCTGACGCCGTGCGTTAAAATTGCGGGTCTCAAGTATAGGGCCTGGTTTCAAGATTGATTCGTGTAACGGTTTCGCCGCGGTCGGCGCATCAAAGCGCCGGCGAGTCGCGTATCCATTTGGAGGACGGAATGTCACTTTGTTCTAGTTTTAGCAGAGGCCGTGTAGTGGTCGGTCTATTAGCGATCCTGGCATTATCACTCATTGCGAGTCCTGCATTTGCGCAGAGCGACTCGAACCCAAAGTGGGACTTGTTTGTGGGATATCAGTGGCTGCATCCCGGCGGCACGGTGCCCACGCCGTACGGCGATTTCAACAATCCCACGGGCTTCAACGTACCGGATATGTCTAAAGGATTTGGCAGCGCTCTCACGTACAACTTCGATCCGCACTGGGGCCTGGAGTTTGACCTCGGTCATAACTG
>PMXH01000280.1 GCA_003165855.1 Acidobacteriaceae bacterium
GTAGTGGTGGTGCTGCTGTGGGTAGCGTCGGCGGCGGCGCAGGAGAGCATGCTGCAGGCGGAGTTTCGCCGCGAGGGCGAACGGGCCAGCGATGCCTGCAAAGATTTCAGTTTCAAGACTGTGCCGGGGTGTGCGTATGAGGTTTTCACCGACCATCCACTTCACATTGCGGCGGGAAGCATNNATCCATGTGATCATTCCTGTGACTCCGCCTGTGAATCCGCAGCCCGGAGCAACCGCTGAGCCGAAGAAAGCGGAGAAGAAAACGCCGATCAACCTGGTGCATCCTTATACGGTTTTCAACTTGTACGCGCAGTCGATCTCTTTGAACAAGCTTTACTTCTTTGGGTTGGGGAACGATTCCACGCTGGCGGGGCAGTCAGTGTTTGGAATGACGCAGACCATTGTAGGCGGCAACGCGATCAAGCCGGTCTACGAGTTGCCGGCGATCCGCAAATTGAATCTTGCTTTGTTGGGCGAGGTGAATGGGCGGTTCGTTAGCGTTCGAGGCGATAACGGGCAGTCGCCGCCTTCGATCGAGACGTTGTATACGAATGCGACTGCGCCCGGGTTGAGCAGCCAGCCGGGATTCGTGCAGCTGGGAGAAGGCTTTCGCATCAAGCCCGTTTTATTCAAGGACCACTTCCAACTGAATTACCTGGGGAGCTTCCAGCAGTTCTTTGCGCCGTCGAGCTCGACGAATTCCTTCCTGCGCTGGACGGCCGACTTGAACCACACTTTCTATTTGTACGGCTACTCGAAGTCAGGAGCCAAGAACACGGACGCGACTGGCCCGGACGAGTGTGCATCGAACGGCGCGAAGTGTCCAGAGATTCCGCGCACGCCGAATCTAAATGGTTTTGTCACGGCGAGAATCCTGCTTTCGGAATCGATCAACTCGGCGACGAGTGCGGTACCTTTCTATTTCCAGCAGACCCTTGGCGGGGCGGATATTGATGGAAATATGGCGCTGGGAAGTTATCAGGACTACCGGTTTCGAGCGCCCAATCTTCTGTTGTTTCAGGAGAGCTTCGAGCATTCGATCTGGGGTCCGTTTGGGTTCAAGTTCATGACGGACCAGGGGAGGGTGGCGCTGACGCGCGGCGATCTGGGATTTGATCATCTGAAACACAGCTTCGCGGCTGGGCTCACGTTGCGGGCCGGCGGCTTTCCGATGGTGTCGCTCATGTTTGCCTGGGGAGGGGCTGAGGGTCACCACAATATCTTCAACATGAATAGTTCGCTGCTGGGAGGATCGGCGCGGCCGCTGCTGGATTGATGACGGCATGCCATTCCCGCTAGACTCACTTCCGTTTTGCTGGGGCTTGCGCTGCCCTTCGCCTTCGCTCAGGGCAGGCTCTCACCGGCCTTTCGGCCCGATTCGGAATGACAAGAATTTTTGTGGGCGTGCGGCCGGACTGAAGGCGTGCCCTTCCCGGCCGTGCCCGCTCCCAAATCCCGAGGGATGGGCAACCGGTACGGCGTATAATAACCAAATGCGGCAACCGATCAGAGTCGACAACAGCCGGCCAGTGACCGTGTACGACACGGCGCGGATTTTGGGCGTTTCGAAGAAGCGTACCGAGGCAATCATCCGTGAAGTAGAGCGGACGATTCACAGAGATGCCAAGACTGGGGAAGTCGTGATCCGGACCAAGGGATGGGAAAACACGCCTGGGAATCATAGCTCCCGCAATGGCAGGAAAACCAGCAAAACAGCGTCGGCGAGCCGCAAAGCCTCGCGTTAGGGAAGAAGATGTTTTCCTCAACATTCCCTACGATGCGAGATTTGAAAACCTTCTGCTCGCCTACATCGCCGGCATCAGCGCCTTCGGCTTCGCTCCGCGCGCAACCTTAGAGATTCCTTTTGGGCAGCGCCGCCTCGACCGCATCCTCTCACTCATTCGCCAATCGCGATATTCCATTCACGACCTTTCGCGGGTGCAACTTGATCGAAAGGCTCCGCCGACTCCGCGCTTCAATATGCCATTCGAACTTGGGCTCACCGTTGCTTTGGAGAGGGCAGCGCATCACTCCTGGATTGTGTGTGAGACGGTGCCGCATCGAATCAAGAAATCATTGAGCGATCTTGACGGTACTGACGCCTACATTCATGGCGGGACTGTTGCGGGAGTATTCCGCGAATTAGGCAATGCTTTTGTGGGAAGCAGCCGTCAGCCAACTGTAACCGAGATGTCGCGGATTTACCGGCTGCTGCGAGTGCACTTTCGAAGCGTCCTGAAAAGAGCTGGCGCCAAGGATGCGTTCAATGCGCGCGTCTTCGAAGAACTCTGCGTTCGGGCGAGCAAGGCGGCTGACGCGTTGGCAGGTCTGAACGATTGACGGCCGGCGAGACCGGGCAGACGATTCAGGCCCTATTGCGAGGAGGGGGTTCGGAATTGACGGGGTGGCGGAGTGAGCATGGTTGGTCCACCTTAGTGTCTTGCACGGTCGGATTTTTCCGCTTGACGCCCCAATCACCCCATCCAGTACGGCTATTCCGCTATTGAATTCAACAGGATGCAGATAGAGCTAAATTCGTTGCGCGACTGCGAGGCCTCTGGTAGCATTCTGGTGGACTTCTTTTTGATGGATCTTGCGCTTGCTTGATCGAATGATGGACCGTTCTTTTGAGTGATCGTTGCTAAGTAATCATTGCGACTACCAGCATCACCCCCCAGCGTCGCCAGAAATCAAGTCCGAAGCAGTTTCCTAAGGAGAACAAATCTTGGCCGCAGCCACAAAGAACCGCATTTTGTTTACCTCCGAGTCCGTAACCGAAGGCCATCCCGATAAGATCGCCGACCAGATTTCCGACGCCATCCTCGACGCCTGCCTGGCGGAAGACACCTCCAGCCGCGTGGCTTGCGAAACCCTGACCGCGACCGGGTTGGTGGTGATTGCGGGAGAAATCACGACCAAGGCGTATGTCGATTTCCAGAACGTGGTGCGCGGCACCGTGGGCGCCATCGGCTACGACAACGCCGTCTACGGCTTCGACTGCAACACCTGCGCCGTGATCTCGAGCATCAACAAACAGTCCGGCGACATCGCCATGGGCGTGGACACCGGCGGCGCCGGCGACCAGGGCATGATGTTNNGTGATTCCGGCGCATCTGCTGGACGAAGATACGAAGTACCACATCAATCCGACGGGACGGTTCGTGATTGGCGGGCCCATGGGAGATACGGGGCTGACCGGGCGGAAGATCATTGTGGACACGTATGGCGGGATGGGGCGGCACGGTGGAGGAGCGTTCAGCGGGAAGGATCCGACGAAGGTGGACCGGTCGGCGGCTTACATGGCGCGGCATATTGCGAAGAATATTGTGGCGGCGAAGCTGGCGGACCGCTGCGAAGTGCAGCTGGCGTATGCCATTGGCGTGGCCGAGCCGGTGAGCGTGCGAGTGGATACGTTTGGCACGGAGAAAGTGGATCCGGCGATTTTGCCGGACTTGATTCGGGCGCACTTCAAGCTGACGCCGCGGGGGATTATTGATTCTCTGAATTTGCGGCGGCCGATCTATAAGAAGACGGCAGCGTACGGGCACTTCGGGCGCAACGATCCAGACTTCACGTGGGAAGCGACGGATAAGGCGACGAAGCTGGCGAGCGATGCGGGAGTGGGGCAGCCGGTGGCCGCGCGGAAGTAGCGTTGCCCCTAAAGGGGCTTCTTGATTCGAGTAGCTTTCGGCATCGCTAAAGCGATGCCCTGATACGAATCTTGAAAGGCTAAGGCCTGACACGAATCTTGAAAGGCTAAGGCCTGACACGAATCTTGAAAGGCTAAACGTCTGGTACGGATCTTGAAGAGCTGGCCAAGGTTCAATGTGGGAGATAAGCCGAAGGTCTTATTCCCTTACGGGTAATGGGGATTGCGGATGTGGGTTGTGATTCATGTATTCTGAAAAAGTAGCGGGTGATCAAACCAAGTCGTTTTAATCAACCGAAGGTAACCAACACAATTTTTCGCGGGTGAAAGCGCCACAGGAGGCGTATGTCAACAGCAGCGCAGATCAATTACGACGTGAAGAGTTTAGAACTGGCCGAACTGGGGAAGAAGCGCATCGAGTGGGCGAACCAGTCCATGAAGGTGCTGCAGATCATCCGGAAAGAGTTCATCAAGAACCAGCCGCTGAAGGGGATTCGCATCTCGGCGTGCCTGCATGTGACGGCGGAAACGGCGAACCTGGCGATTTGCCTGCGTGACGGAGGAGCGGATGTGGTGCTGTGCGCCTCGAATCCGCTGTCGACTCAGGACGACGTTTCGGCGAGCCTGGTGCGCGATTCAGGCATCCCGGTGTTTGCCATCAAAGGTGAGGACAACGACACGTATTACAACCACATCCTGGCGGCGATCGACCACAAGCCGCACATCACGATGGATGATGGCGCGGATCTGGTGACGATTCTGCACACCAAGCGCACGGATGCGCTGGAAGGCGTGATTGGCGGAACGGAAGAGACGACGACGGGCGTGATCCGGCTGCGGGCGATGGCGAAGGAAGGCGTGTTGAAGTTCCCCATCGTGGCGGTGAACGACGCCGACACCAAGCATCTTTTCGACAACCGCTACGGGACGGGGCAGTCGACCATTGACGGGATTATCCGGGCGACGAACTTTTTGCTGGCGGGTTCGAAGTTTGTGGTGGCGGGCTACGGCTGGTGCGGGCGCGGGCTGGCAAGCCGGGCGCGCGGCAACGGCGCGGAAGTGATCATCACGGAAGTGGATCCGACGAAGGCGCTGGAAGCGGTAATGGATGGCTTCCGGGTGATGTCGATGGGCGAGGCGGCTAAATTAGGCGACGTGTTCTGCACGGTCACGGGGAACAAGAGCGTGCTGACGAAGGAACATTTCGAGTTGATGAAAGACGGCGCGATCATTTCGAACTCCGGGCACTTTAATGTGGAGATCGATATTCCGGCGCTGGAGAAAATGTCGTCCTCGAAGCGGACGACGCGGACCTTTGTGGATGAATACTCGTTGAAAGACGGGCGCAAGATCAATCTGCTGGGCGAGGGACGGCTGATCAATCTGGCGGCGGCGGAGGGACATCCGGCGTCGGTGATGGATATGAGCTTTGCCGACCAGGCGCTTTCGGTGGAGTACATGGTGAAGAATTTCAAGACGCTGGAGAAGAAGGTCTACAAGGTTCCGGAAGACCTGGACAAGCGCGTGGCCAAGTTGAAACTGGAGTCGATGGGGATCAAGATCGACAGACTGTCGCCAGAGCAGGAAGAGTATTTGGCGGGGTGGTCGGAAGGAACGTAAGGGCGGGCTTCGGGCTTCGGGAATTGACTACGCGGGGCGGCTTGGGCTGCCCCGTTTGGTTTTGAGTGCTTGTCGTGAGACTCGAAATGCTCGGGGGAGAATCCCCAGGTCTCGCAAAGGGTGTGCGTGGAGAACCGAGGCGGGCGAAATGCACGGTCTCTCCCTGGACATTCAAGTCGAGTCATTGCACGTGCACTCGCTGCATGGTATTGTTCGAGACCTTAGAGCATATTGTTGGGGAATCGTGCATGCCAGAGGATGAGGCGAGCACTGAAAAAACAACGGGATTTCTTAAAAGCGTTGTCAGTGCCTTTGCTCTGGTGACGGCATGGGTCTTTGTGGTTGGCTGGACCTATCTTCACACCTACTATATTTACTTTGGTGTGAACGTGGATTCGCTGGACTTCCCTATCTACCATCACTTTGTCTTCTGCTACACGCAATTCGTTGCTTTTAGCTGGAGTGGAATGGGCATTGCCATCCTACTCCTCGCCTTCTTTTTGATAACCTGGGCAGGAACTCAGACCGTCCGAAAACCATGGGCGGTGCTGATCTGTTGTGCTTACCTCTTCATGTTTTGGGCCGGTTTTCAACTTGCCCTGTACAACGGCAAGGTGGCCGCGATGCATGATATGGGCCTCCATAGCCCTTTGCCTGAAATCATGCTCGAGTTGGAAGATTCAAAGAAGATCCATTACGGTGCTACGGAGGAAGCGGTCAATTCATCCGAGCTTCGTCTACTTCTGGAGACGAAGGATCAGCTATTTGTATTTGTGCCGGTCGACGCCACGGCTCCAAAGGTTCATGTTAGTGTTCTGGAGATCAATCGCCATGAGGCACCTCTATCTATGCGCCTTGTGACGGTGAAATAGAGACGCAGGAGGTCCCGTGTATACCCGTGCGATGGCGAGCACACTGTTGATTCTTCTCTGTATTCCAAACGCTCATGCGGATAAGCTGGAAGCTGCAACCAAAGGCAAGAAACAGACAGTACAGCCACACTACGGTGAGGTCTCCTCGTTCGACGGCACGACTATCATCTTTGACGAACCGCTCAGCTTTGGGGAAACCCGTGGTGTCGGTCCCGAAAAGCTTAGGGATGACACCCTGCCTCAATCAACAACGGTGCCGACTCAATATACGGTCAAGGATACCGAAATCGTGATTACTCTCGGAGAGAGAGACACACAGGAACCGGTGGATGCGGGTCACCCAGAGTTCTCCGTCCCTGGAAAGATTAAAGATCCTGACCTACTGCAGGCTAAGGTACAGAAGGAAAAAACTAAAGCAGGAAAAACCAAGGCAACGGATAGGCCCGTCGAGCGCGACCTCACGCGTTGTTCCGGACGCGGAGTAGATCAAGTCGTTGAGAAGGATCCTCGGTCAAACGGCGCGACGAAGATTCCCGTGCGGGGAGAGTTGCAGAGCATCGCGAATGGTATTGTGACTCTTAGGCGGGCACCGGACACTGTAGTGATGAAGTACCGCCTTGATACGCTGACGGAGCTCAGAATCGGAATGTGCCCCTGACATCATATCCATGAGGAGCACGAAAACGCTCTCCGTCACCTTGCCTCCGGACAGGTTGCGGCGGCTGAGTCGATTGCGAAGAAGGAAAGCCGGACCATGAGCGAGTTGATCCGGGAAGCCCGGTGCCCCACCCTTC
>PMXH01000342.1 GCA_003165855.1 Acidobacteriaceae bacterium
ACGTTCTTGAATCCCGCATCGGCATACATGGCAGTCAGCTCGCTCATGGTGTAGGCATCGCCGGCCGCCGTAGTTGTGAGCATCGTCATGCTGAATGCCGCAGGCTCGCGTGGCGAGACGCGGTCTTCATTGGGCACGAATTCAAGCGTAGCGGCTCGGCCACCTGGCTTGAGCGAAGCGCGAACTTTCTTAAGAAGGCCCACGTTGGTGGGCACATCGAAGTGGTGCAGGAAGTTGGTAAGCAGCACAGCGTCGTACGGGCCGCCGTAGTCTACTTCAAAGGCAGAGCCGGGGAGCATGTTGTAGCGCTCATGCACGCCGGCCTTCTTTGCGTTTTCCAGCGCCACGCGCAGAACCGGCGCCCAATCAAGCCCGGTCACATGGGCTTGTGGGTTTTGCTTAGCGACCTCGATGCCGAAGAGTCCGTGGCCGGCGGCGATGTCGAGCACATGCATCGGATTTGTTCTGCCCTCAAGCACGATGGCGCCGAGCGGACCTGCCATGGGACCCATCATCGGCCCCATGGTCTGAGCGAACTGCACCCACACAGGATTTTCAGGCTCGACGGTGCCTTCGCCCGGGAGGTTGGTGCGGCCGTTGCGCACGATTTCACTCAGATGATTGAGCGGCTCAAGCACCGCGGGATTGGAGAGAAACTGGGCGACGGTGGCCATACATGCGGGAGAGCGCGGATCAAGGAACGTCCCGCTTACAGCCGTGTGTTTGTAGCTTCCGTTCTCCTTGGCAAGCACGCCACAGATCACCAGGTAATCACACAGGATGCGGGTTCCGCGCTCCGATGCGGAACAATGGCGGGCAATGGAGGCCACGTCTCCCGGCCCGTCGCCCACGGCTGTGAAGATGTCGAGTTCAATTGCCGCTCTCAGAGCCGCCGTCTGCTGGTGGGCCTGCATCATTCCAAAGATCAGGCCGGGGTTCAACGGAGCACCCGCGTGGTTTTCAGCACTCATAGCCAACCTCCTGGTTGTTTGCATTTGCAAAATTACAAGTTTTCGGGGACCTTATTCGGGGAAGTGACGTTGGGGAAGTTAACTTGGCAAATCAGCCAAGTGACAGCAGCCTATCATAGTGCCGCTCATGCGTGGCAAGACGCGAATGGGTGCGCACCCGGTTCAGGACTACGAAGCAGGACGCGAGGAAGCACCTTGCCGGCCTTCGTTGCTGGGGGCGCATAGCGTCATGCTGCATCATGCTGTTGTTTGGCTATTTGGCGTACGCCTCGAATAACCTGCCCCATTGCGTCGTTTCCAGCCAATTCTCGTAGATCTTTTTGTCCTTCACCGGCCACCGATACCAGTCGTGATAGGACTCCGAACCAAAGACAAAGAGGTGGACGAGCGGGGTATGGAAAAAGAGTCGCTGAATTCCCTTAAACGGCCCGAACCACATCATATCTCCGACGTGGCTGGCCATATTGTCGCCAACGGTGAAGTTCCAGCTTTCCTGCGAAATGTCGTCACCGACGAGCTTGATTTCTTCGGGCTTGCCGATGCCTAGGCCAGCGCGATGGGCCAGGTGAATGTACTTGATATCCATCGGATTGAATCCCATGAGCTTGGCGGCAACCGCGTCAATGGCCACCTGGTCCGAACTGGCCAGCATAATGTTCTTCACGTGCGGACGCATAGTGCGCGGCCCCGGACCATCGCCTGCCGTTGTTCCGTCCATGATGGCAAACAGGCCGGAGTGGATCTCCTTCTGGATCGCCAGCAAGTCCACCAGCGTTTCATGGATCCAGGAATGCGTGTAGTGCCGGTGAGTGGCAAGAAGGCCGCCGAACGCATTCTTCATTGCGCCCGTCGTTGTGGTGTAGATGTGGCATTTCACCGTCGGCAAGTGAACGATGTTCTTGCCGAAAAAGAAGTCGGGGATGTGGATGCCCTGCGGAAAGACCCTATCGAGCGCCAGCATCTTCGCCTTGGGCTTGAAGGGAATCCACTTCATGTCGCCGTCGCGGAAGTTGTAAAGCACCGGGATCTTGTACTTTGAGAAGATTGGCAGGTAATGATTCAGATCTTCGCCTTTGAAGGCGTTGGTGACGACCGTCTTGTTCTGGACGCAGACCAGGTCTTCATACCCGCTGCCGCGCAGAGCCTGGATGGATCCCTCCAGTTGCCATGGCGTTGTGTTCGCGCCCGGAAACGGGTAATGCCAGGAGATGTTGTCCTTGAGAATCGTCTTTGCCTTTGGATCGAGCGCAGTGGACATGCCCGCCAGTTCACTGAGCCGGGCGATATCCTCCAGCACGGTTTCTGGTCGCGTTCTCACTGCTGCAACGACGGATTGATTCGACACGATTTGAGTCTCCTGGGGAAGAACGTACTTTCCGGGAACTTTATTGTTCCTGCTCTAGTCTAGTCATAGTGCGAGCAAAACGATACAGGCGATGGCCGCCCCGATCAGCAGGCTCATCACGTCGGTCAAGGCGAAGACCACGGGATCTTCGTGGAGCTTTCCGCGGGAGGCCAACAGCCAAACGCGGCACAGCCACAAAAGCATGAATGGCAGGATCATCCAGAGCAGCGTGGGGTGACGATAGAGCTTCGACACGTCATTGTTGCTGATGTAAATGGAGAAGATCACGACGGCGGAAAAGGCGCTGGCGGTGCCGAAACTGCGCAGTTGTTCGAGATCGTCAACCAGGTAACCGCGCCCGTTTTTCGGCAAGGCGCCTTTGACACGCAGGTTTTCCAGCTCAGCAAAGCGCTTGACGATGGCCAGAGAAAAGAACAGGAAGATTGAGAAGCCACCAAGCCAGTGGGAGATGTGGACTCCCGAGGCGGCGCCCCCGGCCAGAAGCCGCAGCGTATACAACCCTGAAAGAGTCAGTACGTCCAGCAAGGGAATCTTCTTCAGATAGAGCGAGTAGACCAGCGTCACGACGAGGTAGAACGCCAGCCAGCCGTAGAAAACCAGAGGCAGGCGGCGCGCACCCAAAAACGCAATGAGCAGAAACACTGCCGAAAGCACCGCACCCCACAGCGGGGACAGATCGCCAGACGCAAAGGGCCGGGTTCTTTTGCTGTGATGGTGCCGATCCGTCTCTAAGTCGAACAGGTCGTTGACGATGTAGGTTGCCGAGGCGGTCAGCGAGAAGCAGACAAATGCCAGCAGAGCCGTCAGCAGGGCAGGAAGGGTGAAATTGTGCGCCAACAGCGTGGGAAGAAACATCAGGAGATTCTTGGCCCACTGATGAGGACGCATGGCGCGCACCAGCGAAACAAGCGGATTCCTGCGCTCGTGAAACTCGCGAACCGGTTTGATGCCGCGTGTTCGAAGCTTGCCGCGAAGGCCCAGGCTGGGGTTGGCCACCATGGCTTCGGTCGCATGGGCCAGCAAGGGCAGATCGGGCGTCGCGTTCCCAACATAATCGAATGCGGCGGAGCCGAGATGGGTGCGCAGCCCGTCGAGTTTCTTGTTGCCCGTAAGATTGGTGGCGCCATCGGAGCCCAGCACGCCGCTGAAGATGCCTAGGTGAGCGGCAACGCGGCGGGCGAGCACGACATCGGC
>PMXH01000025.1 GCA_003165855.1 Acidobacteriaceae bacterium
CCTTATTATTAAGTACCGTTGCCGCATCTCAGCGATTCTTGTCTGGCAACGAGTTCTCAAGGGAACCCTCATTTTGTTTGCGTCGAACCAAGACAACAATGGATCGGGGAGCTACTTGGTATATCGCCCGCTGTAACGGCAAACCGTGCTCTGAGAAATCGTTGGGGCTTGGCTGGTCGGTGTCCACGATTCTCACCCAATCCTGGGGCGCACCCTCCTGAATTTGGAACTGCAGCTCTTGCCAATATGCATTGATCATCACGTAGATATCGTCATCGTCCTGTGACGCGCCGTGCAGACAAAACGCCAGGCTGCGTGACTCTGGCGATAGATCGACCGTGTGGCCAGTGCCGTACCAGCAGATATCCTCGCGCCAGAACCTGCTGCGACACAAAGAAGGATGAGACTTCCGGAACGCGATCATGCCTTTGCAGAAGCGAAATATGTCGTCATTCGCCTCGAGCTGACTCCAATCCAGCCAGCTGATTTCGTTGTCCTGGTTGTAAGGATTATTGTTTCCGAATTGAGTGTTCAGGAACTCGTCACCCGCCCGGAACATCGGGATGCCATTCGAGAGCATGAGCAGACAGAAGAAGTTCTTAGCCTGTTTCCGGCGAAGCGCCAGAACCTCCGCTGGCACGCTCTCGTCTCCTTCGTGTCCGCAGTTCCAACTGTAATTCGCGTCCATACCGTCTTGATTGTCATGACCATTTTTCCAGTTGTGTTTGTGGTTATAAGAAACGAGATCGTAGAGCGTGAAGCCGTCGTGGCAATCGATATAGTTAACGGTCTGGAAGGCATGATAGGCATGCTCGCGGCTGTCCGGAAACAAGTCATCGCTGCCGTAAATACGACGCATAAGGTCCGGAACCATCCCCGCGTCGCCCCTCACAAAACGGCGGACATCGTCGCGATAACGCGCGTTCCATTGCAGCCAGGTCGTGCCCGGAAATCCACGTCCGAGCTGATAGCCGCCGACGTCCCAAGGCTCCGCGATCAACGCCAACCGGCCCAACTCGGGGTCTGCGGCGATTTCACTGAATATCGGAGCATCTCCCCAATTCAGTGATCCGTCTGCATTGCGGCTAAACACCGATGCCAGATCGAAGCGGAACCCGTCGATGTGCATTTCGTTCTTCCAGTACCGCAGGCTGTCCATAACCATTTTGCGCACGTGGGCCTGACTGAAATTCAAGGTATTACCGGTGCCGGAGTGATTGGCGTACGGGTTGGTCGGGTCGGAGGACCGCATGTAATAGCCCAAGGGATCGAAACCCTTGAAGCTGTAGGTAGGGCCGACGTGATCTCCCTCGCATGTGTGGTTGTAAACAACGTCGAGCACAATGGCAATTCCGGCTTTGTGAAAAGCCTTGACCATATTCTTGAACTCAAGATGTTGCCCATCATCATCAACACTCGATGCATACTGCGCATGCGGTGCGAAGAAGTTCAGAGGCATGTATCCCCAATAGTCACCCTCGTGAGGATCGCGCTGAAATATGGGCATGAGTTCGACGACGGTGATCCCAAGCTCTTTCAGATGCGGGATCTTTTCAATCAGTCCTGCGTAGGTTCCGGCTCGCGAGGGATGAACACCGGAATTGGGATTCCGGGTGAACCCCTTCACGTGAAGTTCGTAGATGATCGCGTCCGATTCTGGCCGAGGCGGAACCTCTCCTGTCCAATCGAAAGTGGCCCTATGTGTAGGCAAAACTCCGAGCGGGGCTTTTCCATGATTGGGGCCGGGCTCCATAGCGCGCTTGCGATCGAACCCCGGCGGAAAGAAAACGCGTTCCGCATACGGATCGAGAAGAACCTTTTCGTGATCGAACCCGCGGGGATCAGCAACGGCCTGCCCTGAAACCGAGTAACCGTAATAGCGGACATCGCCCATTTGATCGAGCGGGATCCTGCAGTGCCAGATCCGCCCTGACTTATTGCGGATAGGATCGAACTGCAATGTCAAAACTGGCTTTGCGAAATCGGCAGGGGAATAGAGAAACAGTTGCACACTCTCGGCATGTTCAGCACACACCGCAAAATTGAAAGCTTGGGCTTCCTCGATCCAGGTAACACCCAGCGGCAATGGAAGCCCCTCCGTGTGTGCCCACGTGCGACGCCTCTGCGATGACGCTACTGAGACGGACGCTGCGCCAGATACGCAGTCGCTGGCCGCAATGGATTGGAAAACTGTGTTCTTCACGTGTTAAGAAGCTAATGACAGACTGCCTCATCCTGGAAGTTACCGCTGGCGAACATCCGCGCCAGAAATTGGCCGCAATGGATTATCTTCTGGGCCTCGGAATCGTTGTTGAGTTGGCTCTCAGACATGCTTAGGTCTGCCGCGCTCAGCGAACTACGAGCTTTGGCATATCCGTCAGCCCAGGCCTGCACATTGTTAAATTCGTTCTTGAGCAACTCGAGACCGCGATAGTCAGAGTCTGTCGATGCCGCCGCGGAAGCTAATGCAACGCTGTCGGCAGCTCGCCCCTGGAACGCCATGATCGTGTTTCCTGCCGTGGTATTTCCCACTGGATACCCATTCAGTACGATCGTCTGCAGCGTTCCACCCCACTCTCTGATCGAGGCCATTGCCTCGATCGCCGCTTTCATGAAGGGGCGCGAGAAGCCTGATCTGTGAGCATCGGCGCTCGACGATGAACCTTCCGGAGCGGGCAGCGTCAGAATAATTCTGTTCTTCTCAAAACTTAACGACCCATTTGTGATTTGCGCAAGCGCTTGCGCATCCACGAACACGCGCCCCTGGTATCGAATAACACTTGCCTCTCCTTGGTAGCCTTGCACGGACAACGCCTCTCTATCGCGCTGCGATTGCGCCATTGCCATGGCCAACATCAACAGTACTGCCCCGAATATCACGGCTTTATGCTTCATCATGTGCAACATCGACTACTCCCGGATCAAAGTCCCGCTCGAACTAGAGCCTGTCTTATTGCTGAGGCGGTCCTGCCACGCTGCCTCGCGGCACGGTGTACTGTGCCTGGGTGAGAGGAGGAAGTGAGGCTTCGACCTGCATGTCCATCATCAAATCGACGCGACGCTCCAACTGAAAGAACTTCGCCACCGTAAGGGCCGGAAGTACTTTGCTGAACTTCCTGTAGTACTTCTTCTTCAACTCAGCCAGGCGAGAGTCGCAGTCCAACGTTTTGTCTGCCATCGCTTTGGCCTCGGCGTCGGTCAGCGTCGAGTACTTCTGGGTGTACTCCTTGATGACGGCAACGCGATCATCATCCACCTTGGATCGTTCGTACTGGTATTGCTTATAGATCGGCCAGAATGCCGCGCCATCTTTGTCGTTGAAATTCATTCCTGTTGTGATGAGGGTAGTCCTGTCTGCCTGCATGTTGGCCCTCACTACTGCGATGGTGGAGTCGATAGTGGGCTCCTGATCTTGGGCACGGCCAAGAGGGCAAAATGCGAGCATCGCAAAAGTAACCATGAGAAATGCACAATTCTTCATCATTGACTGAACTCCTAAGCCGCTTGCTTCGTGTCATTCGCCGGCGCAGCGGCGCAGTGCGATCGACAACTTCCTTGTGATGTAGGGCACGCCAGTTGCCGAACCCATCTCAGACTCAAATCACATCTTGTGTTGTGGTTTCTGCAATAAACCTGGCGCCCGACGACAAATACCCTGCCCGGTAAAGGGCACGCGGACCTCATCTGGTCACGCCTGGGGCGATTCGAAGACCGTTTGTTCCCCTTGCATAAGAGCATTCGCGGAGCCCTATTCGCCGTGGGACGGCTCTACTGCCGGATCTAGCTTCGCCGCTCTTGTCCTCGGCACCTGGGTCTTCTTCATAACGATCATGCCGATGCCTCCAACCCCAGCCCAGAAGACGGTGCGCGCACGTCGGCACAATGCCAATGTCAATCCAGCCGTGCCAGTCACGCCAAAGATCTTGGCAATGAGCATACTTCCGCCCTCATAGGTCCCGAAGTTGCCCGGGTTGAGCGCACCCACGAGGTTGATCACTTTGGTCAGCGCTTCCACGATGAAAGCGCCGCCGATGGCGACTTTTGCTCCCATAAATCGCAGGATGATGTAGACCTCTAGCACTGCCAGCATGTGCCATAGCAGATTGAAGATCAATGTTGCCCAGAACGCGGCCGGCGCTTCATCACGAAAGCTCAGGAGGTTGTCTTCNNTGCCACCGGTTTCTAACAGACACAGCTGCCAGGATCACCGCTGATATGAGCACAGCAACGAGCAGCACTGCGTACACTCGCCATGTGCCCGAAAGCGGGGCAAGCAGCAAGGTAGCTGAGATTCCTGAAACAGTGATGAGCACGGCGGTGAAGGTATGCAGCGCTCCGTCAATCGCACCAGCCGATAATGCATTGGACAGGGGCACTGCACGACCCAACAGCGATATGCGCGTCCCCTCGCCGACCACCTTTCCGGCGACACCAAATTGTCCGATCCCGTCCGAGATCAATTGCGCGACGAAGCTACGGGACCAGGAAAGGCCGCTGATATCGCAGGTAAACGCCTGTCTCCAGGCGCACGTCTTGGCCAATTGTGAGAGCCCTCCCAAAATGATAACGAGAGCGAATCCCCAACCGACTGATTGCAATTGTTTCCAAACGGCCTCCGGGCCACTTCGAAAGACCAAGAAACTTAGTAGACCAAGGCCTACCAGAGCCGCAAAACATCGGAGAGAGAGCTGATTGAGAGACTGTGCTCTGGGCGCGGGACCGCCCTTGCCCACCTGCTTGAAGATCCCTTTCCATCTCTTCGCCTTTTCTGGTTTGTGCGTCTGCTGGATCTCCATCAGCGCACATTCAATGACTGAGTTGCCGGCTCCCATGTCGCTCTCCCCATTTCCAATCGATTTCCGCAGCTAGACAATGGGGGGATAGCAGATGGATTGCCAATCGCGATGTCCGCGTAAGGGCGTTAATTTCGCTTATTTCCCAGGAGTCAACCTCGGTTCGGCATGCCCTGCCGAGGGCAGTGCCTCAATGTGGGCATTGATGNNCGCACGGGCAATTCCTGGCGACCTTCGGACAACGCAACGACTCTATTCTCCGGCAGTGGCTTGGCCAAAAGGCTACGCCCGAATTAATCCAGCGCATCGGTAAACCCAAAGAAGAACTCTATCGGCAACATGTGCGCGAACACCCCATTGCTCCACTCCCTGGAGCCTTGGAGTGGGTAGACATGCTGCACCGACAAGGTTGGGGACAAGCGATTGCCTCGGCGGCTCCTCGCGCCAACGTAGAAACGATCCTCGATGTCTTACACGCCAGCAGGTGCTTTCAAGCCATCGTGTCCGCTGAGGATGTACACCGTGGCAAGCCTGACCCTGAAGTGTTCCTCATCGCCGCCACCAGACTGGGTGTCGCGCCCGAGCATTGCATCGTTGTAGAAGACGCGCTGCACGGCGTCGAAGCAGCCCGCTCCGCCGGAATGAAAAGCATCGGCGTGAGCCAGAATGGTAAGAATTTGCCGGCTGATATTGTGGTGCACTCCCTCGACCTTCTGGATGAGAACGTCTTCAACACTTTGTTGCAGGATGGCGCGTCATCATCAGTTACCCAGTTCTCCCCTTTTCATCAATAGCACGCAACCCCGACGTCGACTGGATGCAAATGCGACAAAAGAGCGGTTCGATTGTTTTATCGCCCACTCTCATTNNTACACTAAGCGATGCTTCGGTCGTGTGCTGCGGTCGCAGCCTTTACGACGGGTGCGGCACACCTGAGATAACTCGCACGGTATCCCTGGCTATGAGGAGTTCCTCATCGGTCGGGATAGCATATGCGAGTAACTTGGAGTCTTCCGTTGATATCTGGCCTTCGCGACCAACCGTTTCCTGATTCTTCGCCGGGTCGAGGCAAAGTCCTGCCCACTCCATTCCATCACAAATTCCTGCGCGAACATCCGGTGAGTTTTCTCCGATGCCGCCTGTGAAAACAATTGCGTCAGCTCCGCCCATCGCAGCCAGATATGCGCCGATGTATTTCCTCGCCCGATAACAGAAGATTTCGATACCCAGACGGACCCGGCGGTCTTCATGCTCTTTCAACTCAGCCTGCAATTCGCGCATGTCACTCGTGAGCCCAGTAATGCCGAGTAAGCCGGATTGTGTGTTGAGTAACCTGTCCACCTCGAAGGCGGATAGTCCCTCCTTTCTGGCGATGGCGCTGACCACGGCGGCATCGACGTCTCCTGAGCGCGTGCCCATGACTAGCCCCTCAAGTGGCGTTAGCCCCATCGACGTATCGATGGAACATCCACTTTTTATTGCGGCAGCCGAGCACCCGTTGCCTAAATGGAGCGTGATGATGTTGGTTTGTTCGCGCGTCCGTCCTCGCATTACACGATAGCGGAAAGCGACGTAGCGATGAGAGGTANNTGCTCGGGAAGCGAATGATGAAAGGAAGTGTCGAACACCGCCACTTGCGGAATGTCTTTGCCGAATAATTCGCGGGCGGCCCGGATACCTTTAATGTTGTTTGGATTGTGAAGTGGGGCCAGATCGATGCTGTCCTCAAGTCCCTTCAGCACCGAGTCGTCAATCAGAGCAGACTCTTTGAACATCTCACCGCCATGAACCACTCGGTGTCCTACCGCATTTACGTCAGCCGCGCTCTTGATTTCGGACACTCCTGGATTCGAAGCAATGTTGCGAATCAGGTATTCGAGTGCAGCAGCCACATCTCGCAACGGCTCTGTGAGAGTCTGCCGTGGCTGGTTGCGGTACTTGATGCGAATGATTGCCTCTCCTCCTACGCCCTCAACATCGCCCCGGCAGACGCGGTCGTCTTTATCCTCAGCGATCCGTTCAATGTCTGTGGTAATCACCTGAAATTTCAGGGTGGAACTTCCCGAGTTTAGAACCAGTACGTTCACTGCGTTTTCTGAGCCTGAAAGTTGAAAATCCTATCCGACTGTGGCTGTTTAACCGACACTACTCCGGATAGGTGCTTACTGATCCTGCATTGCAGATGGCTTGCCAATCGGTTCCCCTTTAACACCTGATTTCCCGTAGTTCCCACCCACCTGATCTGCGCCTGTCATGCCCTGCCTTGGGCAGTGCCTCAATCTGGGCAAAGGCTCGAAGGACAAAGATCGCAGACATTGTGGCGCTACATCGAGATACCGTTGGTCTCGATTGGCACGTTGCATGCAGAGTGCAGACAGTTAATGTGCGCACGCAAAGCCCGTCGGTGACGTAGGGGTGCGCTCCACTTGATCCCAGCTCTCCCCAAGCAGTTACGGATCAAGTCGCCCGCACCTCCTCCGACGGTCTTTGGGACGAAACAGCGGCGTTTGGTCCACTATGGCAATCATCGCAGCGGCTTTGAAACCACAGTCAGTATTGATCGCAACCGATTTTTCAGAGGCCTCTGAAAAAGCGCTCCGCTACTCACTGGCACTCGCTCGCTTCTACGGATCGAGGTTCTGCTTGGCTCATGTAGTGTCGTCCCTGGGTCTGACTATGGCAGGCCCTGGTGCAATTGCCGCTTGTGAAGAGGCAGTTTCGCGCGAAGCTGCGAAATTGGAAGACTCGCTGATTCGATCCGGGGCTCTCAATGGCATTCAACACAAATTCCTCGTTAGGCAGGGTGAACTGTGGCCAGAATTGCGGGAAATCATCCAAGAAGAAAGCACGGATCTCCTCGTCGTCGGCACACACGGACGACACGGCGTGGGTAAGCTATTCTTCGGTTCAGTCGCGGAACAGATTTTCCGTCAGGCAGGCTGCCCGGTCTTAATTTTCGGGCCGCAATCGCGACAACTCGCTGGGGCTGGACCTCCCTCAAGAACCCGAACATTTCTGTTTGCGACAGACTTCGGACAGGCATCCCTGCACGCACTATCCCAGTCCATTGCGGTTGCCAATCACTTCGAAGCCAAGCTCGTTTTTCTGAATGTGATTCCAGCCGTTCCGCCAAGTCGTTCCCGACTGTACGCAGATACAGATCCGGGGAAATTGCAAGAGAACGCACACGAAATAGCCCTGCAACGTGTGGCAGAAATCACCCGTAACGCAAACCTCGACGTAAGGCCTGAGTGTCGCGTCGAGTTCGAGTCAAGCAAGCCGATAAGTGAGTGGATCCTCGAAACTGCTGAGAGACTCCAGGCCGGTCTCGTCATTATGGGATTACATTCTTCGGCTCACTTCGGAGTGATGTCACACTTAAACTGGACCACAGCATATGACGTCGTTTGTCATGCCGCCAGCCCAGTCCTGACTGTCAGTTGTGCTTCAGGGAACGGATACATCGGACCGAAAGTTTCGCAGGTAGCAACGCCTCCTTTGTCACATACGGATCTCATCCGCATTCATGGGCTCGGTGTGAAGTGGTAAACGGGACCGCGACTCGCCGTCGACCAGGTGAGTGACCGCCGCGAAGAGAAGTCCAATGGAGACTCCCGACATCAGCATGCCAACCATGCTTTCGAGCGGGCCCAACAGGCGCCACTTCGACGGAAGGACCACATCCCCGTATCCAACTGTCGCATAGCTGCTCGCCGAAAAGTAGAACGCGGATTCCCAGGATGGCAGGCAAAGCCACCGGTAGCAACTCGCCCACAGCAGAATGACGATTCCGTGCAGAATGATGACAGCCACCGTGGTTTGCATGACGAGCGCGGCGCAGCGAAACACCTGCACTTTTTGACTCTCTCTTGGAATGCCTCTGATCCAAAGGATGAGCGCAGCGGCGCCGCCACACTGCAGAGATAGCGTGACCGCCAGGAGAAGAACGGCTGCACCAGCTTGTTGAAGCAGAGTCATCGTTCGAGATCGCTCCTCTTAATCCACGTCCTGCGTGCTACCGTGGTTCAACTCGTTTTCCTAAGGCACACGGGTGGGGTCGCAAGAGATACTGCCCAGTTCTGTCCGAACCGATCCCTAACAGCGCACAATGTTGTCGCCGTGAATGCCTCTCGTCGCGTTGCGGGTATCTACCACCAAGGATGCGTGCTGCGCGATCCCGCGGTAATCGTAGTCCGAATGATCTGTGACGATCAGCACACAGTCGTATTTGGAAACGTCGTCCACGGGCGTGCACTTCATCTGCAGATCGTAATGGCGCCCTTTGCCGATAAACGGGAAATAGGGGTCGTTGTAGCTGACTTCAGCGCCATCCTTCTGCAGCAATTCAATAATGGTCAGGGCCGGAGACTCGCGCAGGTCATCGATGTCTTTCTTGTAGGCCACCCCAAGCACCAGCACTTTGGCGCCGTTGAGAGCCTTTCGTTGCTGACTCAGAGCTCGGCTCACGCAAGAGACCACGTGATAAGGCATGGAACTATTGATCTCTCCGGCCAGTTCGATGAAGCGTGTCTGGAAATCCCACGCCTTCGCTTTCCATGACAGATAATAAGGATCGACCGGAATGCAGTGCCCGCCCAAGCCAGGCCCGGGGTAGAAAGGCTGAAAGCCGAATGGCTTCGTGGACGCGGCATTGATGACTTCCCAAATATCCAATCCCATGCGCAATGACAAAAGCTTCAATTCATTGACCAGGGCGATGTTCACGCAGCGGTAAATGTTTTCCAGCAGCTTGGTCATCTCAGCGACGGCCGGTGACGACACGGGGACGACTCGATTGAAGATTGTCCCGTACAGCGTCGCGGCCAGTTCTGAGGCTTGGGAATTCAGGCCCCCTACAACTTTCGGGATGTCACGACGGGCGATGCTGTCATTGCCTGGGTCCTCTCGTTCCGGAGAAAAGGCGACGAAAAACTCATCCTCTCCGTTAGCCGTTGTGTCGCGGGCCGCCTTCAGACCGCAGCCATTGCCTTCCTCCAGGATTGGCACAAGGACTTCCTCGGTGGTGCCGGGATAGGTCGTGCTTTCGAGGACCACCAATTGGCCGGCACGGAGATGCGGTGCTATTGCTCTGGCGGTGTTGGTAATAAAACTGAGATCCGGCTCTCGATATTCGTCCAGAGGCGTGGGCACACAGATGATGATGGCATCCATNNTTATGCTGGTCGATGTCAAAACCCGTTACTCGAAATTTCGCTTCGGTGTAGAGCAAAGCAAGCGGCAGGCCCACGTAACCGAGACCTATCACGCCTACCCGCGCTTGGCGGGTTTCAATTCTGGTTTTCAGCTTTGAAAATAAGCTAGCGGCGCTGCTGCAAGTAATCATGATGACCTCCTTATAAGTAATCGATATTCATGGCTAATCAGCGTAATGAAAAACTGGCGTCGTCGGCTCGACTGCTGGAGTTCGCTCGGCTTCTGTCGGAGACTCCCACTTAATCAGCTTCAAGTCCAACACAAAGATGGAATAGATCACCGGGACAAGCAGTAGCGTCACAAACGTCGCGATGGTAAGACCACCGATCTGGGCGTAGCAGAGAGGTTCCCAGAGGGGGCCTCCGTGCATGGCCAAGGGTATGAGCCCAAGCACAGTCGCACCGACCGTGATCATCACGGGGCGCAATCGCACGATGCCAGCATCGAGCAGAGCTTCTCGTAAAGGCTCTCCTCTCTCGTGCGCTTCTTCGATGAAGTCGAAGAGAACGATGACGTGACTGACAATCACGCCCACCAGGCTTGCGACTCCCAGGAATCCCATGAATCCGAAGGGCTGACCCATAACAACGAGGCCCGCGAGGGCGCCTGTCATTCCGTAGGGGATTGCGGCAAACACGAGAAATGGCTTGACCGCGCTTCGGAACTGCACAACTAACGCAATGTAGATCAGCACTACGGAAATCGCCATCACGATGCTGAGTTCCTTAAAGCCTTTCTGCTGTTCGTCATATTCGCCTCCGATTTCGAGGAAATAGCCGGGAGGCAGGTTCTTCTGGAACTCCTTAATCTTTGGCAGCAACGGTGTGAGGACCTGTGACGGCAATACGCCTGGAATCGGGAACGCGGATACCGTCACCGTCCGGAATTGATTGCGGCGCTTGATTTTCGATACCGCCATCTCCGTCGTGACGTTCGATACCTGCCTCAGAGGTACGTGCTGATTGCTGGACAAAGAATAGACGTACGCATTTTGAACGTCAGACAGTCCGGCGCGGTCCTCCATCCGCAAACGAACGGCAATGGGGATTTGTTTGTCGGCTTCCCGGTAAGTTGAGACAGGTAATCCACTCTGCGCCGCGGCCGATGAAAGGGCTATGTCCAGATTCGTGATGCCGGAAAGGTTGGCGCGGTCGGGGTCAACCTTCAGCCGGACATTCATCGCGGGCTCCCCCCAGTCGTCTCGTACTCGGGTCGCATTCGGCTGGGCCCGAAAGATTGCCTGGAGCTCGCCAGAGAGACGGTGCAGAACGTCAATTTCCGGACCTGAAATTCGAATGGAAACGGGAATGCCAACGGGCTTGCCGGTTTCGAGCTGCCGCACATCGACCCGGGCTCCCGCGACTTCCTTGCTCAGCGCCGTCTGCAGCGGGCCAACGAATTCGTTGGTGAAGTGCTTGTCGGAAACCTCGACGAGGATCTGCGCATAGTTGAGCTGTTGTCGCTCGGGGTCGACCGAGAACCAGAATCTAGGGCCGCCGCCGCCGACAAATGTGGTCAGCGACTTTAGAACATCTTTGTGATGATGTTCGTTTCCAAATCGTTCCGCCTCTTGCCGAATGACAGTTTCTGCTCGTTGTGTGACCGCGTCCGTCGCACCCAGCGGGGCGTCGGGCGGAAGCCAGACATCCACGTACGACAGGTAGGAGAGGTCCTTGGGGAAGAACTGCGGCTTCAGCATGGTGAAAAATAGTCCACCTAACACTAGAACGATGAGCGAGCCGGCGAACGTACCCCAACGATGTCTGAGCGCGAAGTCACCTACCCGATAATAGAGCGCTGGGAAGCCGTGCTTTCGCCGCTCGGACATAGGCGGCTCCAGGCGCTTGGGCGGTTTGATTAGGTAATACGCAATCAACGGAATGAAGGTGAAAGTCACAATGACGGAGGCGACCAACGTGCAGGTCATCACCACCGGCAGGCTATAGAGGAAAAAGCCGGTATCGCCGGTCAGCATCAAGAACGGTAGGTACGCGACGATGTTCGTGATGGTGGCGAATACAATCGCTTTCGCCAGTTTGGTCGGTCCAATCCAGGATGCGAGATCACGCGGGGATCCGGAGCCCAGCTCGCGCTTGATCGCGTCGCCTGCTACGACAGGCATATCCACTAACAAACCGAGAGCGATGATCAGAGTCGCGATGGAAACTTGTTGGATGTCAATACCAAGGACGTGAACGATACCGAAGGTCATCGCCAGCGTCAGAGGTATGGACGCAGCCATTAGCATGGCCGCACGCCAGTCCCAGAATCCGACCAGCGCTACGAGAACGACGAGCCCGATGGCCTCATAGAGGCTGTCCATCAACAGACTGACGAGGTCCTTCACTTGCCTTGGCTGGTCCGAGGTACGGTTAATGATGAGATCGGCAGGCAATTGCGGGCGCACATTGGCGAGCGCTTTATCTACGGCCTCGCCAAATTTGAATATCTGTTCACCCGATCGCATTTGCACGGCCAATGTAATGGCACGGTTGCGATGCCAATTTCCGTCCGCCTCGCGAGAGACCATGTAGTTCAAGTACCGTGTGGGCGTTTGATATGCGCGCGATATGTCGACCAGATCGCGCAAGTAAAGCGGCGCTCCACTAGGCGACGATGCGAGGAGCACGTTGCCAATATCTTTCGTGCTTTTGAACTCGGCGGTTGCGTCAACCAGGACGTTTCGCGATTGGGTCTGGACGATTCCACCTGGAGCCGTCACATTCCGCGCGTTCAGGATGTCTTTGATCTTCGTGGGCTGCAATTTCAATGCTGCCAGCCGCGCGTCCGAGTACTCCAGATAGATCTCTTCGGGCAGAACGCCGACGCGCTGCACCTTCGCTACCTCGGGCACACGTTGCAGAGTGCGCTGGATCAGATCGGTGAAATCATCCAGCTGCCGGTACGAATACCGGTTATTGGCTACTTCTGCGATTCGTTCTTTCGTGGATTGAGGATCGCGAATGATAATGGGACCCCAGGCATCGGGATGAAAGTCGTATTCTTGCAGCCGTTTCTCAATGAACTGCTGTCCATACGCGCGGATTTCGTCGTCCGACTTCGCCGTCGCAAAATCGATTCCGGAACAACTTCCCACGGACAACGAACGAACGTCATGCGCGAACCCATCCCGTTCTGCCTGTGCAGCGAGGATCACAAATGGCCGCTCGATGACTGCAGGTGACACCGATGCCGGATAACAATAGAGAACGGTGACACGCCCACTCGTAACTCCCTGGCGCACTTTCTCAATCGCATCCCGCACACCGCGGGCGCGCAACGCGATCTCAAGGTCAGGGACGGTCGGACTGGAGACGGTCAGCATCAGAGCTGCAGTGTCTCCGAAATCGCTAATCCAGGTGATAGGTCCAGCACCGTCGGGTAGATCGTTAATCTGGTCCAGCCTTTGTCCGATGTCCTGGAATTCCTGCTGGGTGTTCTTGATGTTGTCTAACAGCCTGACTTGCACCACAGAAATGTTGTCCTGGGTGGTGGATTCCACACGGTCCACCTTGCTGTTTCCAGTGACGGCTTGCTCGACCTTCCGCGTGACCAACTGCTCAACTTTGTCTGCCGAGATACCTGGCCACGGGGTGATTGCCAGCGCGATGCGGACAGGGATGTCGGGGTCCTTGCGCTTGGGCATGTTCATATACCCGAACACGCCCCAAGCCAGGGTTGCGAACAAGGCGACCCACGCAATCTGCCGGTTCTTGACGAAGAATTGTGCGACGTTACGACTGTTATTGGGGTTCTCGGATTTCATTGAAGGACCTCTACGGGTTGCCCATCCTTAAGCAGATTGGCGCCGGTGGTAATGATGCGTTCTCCGGTTTCGAGTCCGCTGACTACGGTGATTTCACTGCCATTGACCGCGCCGATGTCTACGCTGTGGAGGCGAGCGACTTCGCCGGCGCTTGAGTTGGAGACGACGAACACGCCATATTTCCCGTCTTTCGCCTGCACCACTGCGGAAAGTGGCACCAGCATCGCCGAGGTTCGACTTGCGCCGTCGGCATTCGCGAATTGCAGGGAGCCGATCATCCCCACCTTCAGCAAGTGATCGCGGTTCGGTATCGCCACTTCGACCTCGAAATTACGCGTGATCGGGTCCGCCGCCGATGACATGCGGCTGATTCGCGCATGAAATGTGCGTGTGGGGAACGCGTCGATGGCAACATCAACGGGTTGGCCTACCTTTACGGAACGGACAACCGTATCGGGCACGCCGACGACGATCTTTACGGTGTCAGTTTTGGCGACAGCGAATGCGGGAACGCCAGGTCCGACGAACGCGCCGAGTTCAACAGCTTTCTTCACAATGTCGCCGTCGAATGGCGCAATCAGAGAGGTGTCGCGCAGAGCGATTTCCGCCTCACTCGTAAGAGCACGAGCCGATTTCAGCTGCTCCTGGCTGGCATCGTATTGCGCGTGAGCGGAATCGAAGTCCGGCTTCGTAATGCTCTGGGTGTCATATAGGTGCGTGGCCCGATCGAAATCGAGTTTGGCTTTCTGTGCGACAGCCTCGGCGGCCGCTGCTTGCGAGGATGCCTGGTGCACCTTGTCCTCGTATTCAGACGATCGGATGCGGACGAGCACGGCGCCTCGGCTGGCTCGATCCCCTTCCGCAATGTCCCGCATCCTGCCATCCTGGCCACGCACCTGCTTGAGCGAAATGACGTATCCGGGAATTCTGAAGGCCAGGGGAACTTCTGAATCGGGCGTCACTACCGCCGAGAAGCGCAAGCCATCGGCGCTGAAGCCCGCTTGCTTCTCAATGGCTTGAGCCTGGACACCCTGTGGAGGTTGATTGAGTGGCTTATTCGAGCCGCAGCCGGCCATGACGAGCATCAATGAAAAGATTGCGATTGTGGTTCTCACTTTTGTTCCTCTCCCATCGCGCGGCGCAAGTCTGCAAGGGAACTCCAATAAGAAGAAAGCGCCTGCTGATACTGAAAAGCGGTTTCCGAACTTCGAGCCTGAGCCTGCAACAGATCTCTTACGAGTGCTGCTTGTTCGGTGTATTTGTTGCTGGTGACGCGGAATTCCTCGGCCGCGGCTTCATGACCGGTGCGGGTGGCCTTCAGCAACAATGCAGTCTCTTTCCACTTGCGGTACTTGGCNNTCGCGTACTCGATTGTGGCGGCGTCCCCAATCGAATGGTTCCCAAGTCAACGCAAAGCCGGCCACACCGACATTCGTCGGAAGGACCTGTACGTTCTGGACTCCCATGTAACTAACCGCGAGACCAAGGTCCGGTATGTATTCGGCCTTCGCAATGCGGCGGTCGTACTCGGCTTGTTTTTCCTTGAGATGAGCCTGGTGGATCTCAGGACGATTCTGTGACGCCTGCCGGCGCGCCTCCTCCAGACTCAGAGTGGTCGTCTCCTCTTCAGGAATGAAATCGACCCGAAAGGGAGTTTCAAGGTCCCTTGCCAAGAGTTGATTCAGGTGCTCGTGCTGTGTGGCAAGTCCGTTCTCCGCAACCGACAAGTCATACTGCGTCTTGGCCAAACGCGCGTCGACCTCCAACGCATCTCCCTTGAGCACGGTTTTCTCTGCGATGTACCGCAGCGTAACTCGCTGCGCCTCTTCCAGCGTCCGTACCCCTTCCCGTGCTGCATCCACCGCAGCCTGCGTTGCTACAAGCTCGTAATATGCACTTCGCACTTCGGCCGCGATCTTCTGTTTCTCTGCGCGAACGTCTTCTTTCGCGATGTCGCGACCAAGTTCTGTGGCGCGAATTCCCAATCCGATCTTGTACTGCTGGGTCAGAGGCTGATCGATGCTGCCGTTCAAGAAGGCGGTCAATCTCGCTGGCGTGTGCACCTCGGCATTTGTTGAAGGAATCGGGCCAACCCCTGGATACGTCCCGAAGACTCCCTTCGCAAAGGTGAAATCAAACGGCTGCAGCAATTCACCACCGAGCACTGAGAAATGAAAGTTTGGCAGCCGCTTGCTGCGCATCGTGCTCACCTGGAAGTCATACTTTTGTGCTTCCAGCGCAGAGTTCTTCACGAGCCGATTGTTCGAGAGTGCAATGGAGACTGCGCCATCAAGCGTAAGAAGCGGGATGTCTTGTGCACCCTGTTGGGCAAACAATCCAAGCGGTGATGCACAGACGAGAATTGTAAGAAACAGTGCGAGATGTTTCGATTTCATCATTCTTCTACCTGGAACTTTGGCTGAGGCTTTACAGCACTTTGAACTTTGAGCGCATGGTTGTTGTCGCTCCTGTACACCAAGATTGCAGGTGCCGTGCCAACCTTGAGTTCCTTCCAAGTTCTTGAATCAGAAGCGCGGACGCTCAAGAACACTGAAGAATGCCCACATCCGGTCGATGGGCGCTGCCCTCATACGGGCACAGAGCGTGACGAGCGTTGAACACACTCCGAGAATGATGAGGATCCTGTTCTCGTGAAGGCTGAAAGACAAGGTCAGACTCGCGGTCGAGGTATCGCGGGTGGGCGGTGAAGTTAGAGAGTCACCGGTTGTTCCGGATGGAGGGGCCGTGGTAGAAATCGGAGCCAAAACGTAGTGAGCCTGTCATGATTAGGTCTTCACATTGAACCCTCTAAAAGGTGAGGAGATGAGGGAAACAGAATGCCCGCGAGCGGCCCCATTCAATCTCGCCGTATTGCCTGAGACGGTGCTCGATGGCTTGTCAGGTGTCCTCGATCATCGACGGCGAGGACGATGCCCGTTTCCGTTCGAATCACCCGGCGTGTGCATGTTCGACGTATGTTTGCCAATCAACGGGAGCTGAAGCCGTTCGCAAACGTCCCGCGAATACGAAGTCTCGGCAACGAACTGAGCTCCGAGCCTTTTGACAAACAAGAGCACCTGCTCCCCGATGGCGTCGATGAACATCACGTCCGTAAGATCGACAACTAATTTTAGTTCGCTATCGCAGCGCGTGATGAGCCTGCGGACTTCCTCTGCTCCCTCGCCAGTGAATCGGCCTTCGAGCCGGCA
>PMXH01000407.1 GCA_003165855.1 Acidobacteriaceae bacterium
GCCATGAATACGGCGCTCGATGGCTCGGCCACCGTGATCACTCCGGCTTCCACGGTGACGGATGCGCCTTCCAGCTTCGCCTATGGAGATCAGATCTACGAGCCGCGCAACTACAAAGAGGAGTATCACGGGGATGTGACCCTGCGCTACGCGCTGGCCATGTCGCTGAACAACGCCACCGTGAAAGTGGCGGAAGAAGTCGGCTACGACAAAGTAGCGGACCTGGCGAAATCCGCCGGGATCGCTTCCGTGAAGGCGACGCCGGCCATGGCGCTGGGTTCCTACGAGGCCGCGCCTCTCGACATGGCGGGGGCTTACACGTCCTTTGCGAACAATGGCGTGCGGCTTTCGCCGATTCTGGTGAACTCGGTGCGCAACGACAAGGGCGATGTGGTTTCGAACTTCAAAACCGACGAGCGCCAGGTGCTCGATCCGCGCATCGCTTACGTCATGACCAACATGATGGAAGGTGTAATCAACAACGGGCTGGGCTATACGGCGGTTCGCTTGCGCGGCTTTGCTCTGCCGGCCGCGGGCAAGACGGGCAGTTCGCACGACGGCTGGTTCGCCGGATACACCTCAAATCTGTTGTGCATTGTCTGGGTGGGTTACGACGACTACAGCGACCTGCGGCTGAGCGGCGCGATGACGGCCGCGCCCATCTGGACCGAGTTCATGAAGAAAGCCTCCGCGCTGCCGCAGTATTCCGGCATGAAGGAATTCGGGCAGCCCACGGGCGTGGTGAACGTGCAACTGGATAAAGCCACGAACCGCCTCGCGACATCCACCTGTCCGGACGACTACGTCTCCGCTTTCGTGGCCGGCACCGAGCCGCGCGAAACCTGCGATCAGCAGGCCGGCGTGGCGGGAATGTTCGCCCGCATCTTCGGCGGCGGAGAAAAAGCGTTGCCGCCTCCGAACTCGGCCAACGGCCAGGACCTCCAGAACCACGACCCGCAGAATCCCGACTCCCAAAAGAAGAAAAGCTTCTTCGGGAAAATCGCAGGAATCTTCAAAGACGACAAATCGTCCGCTCCTCCGCCCAAGCCGCCAGACGCCACCCAAACCGCCCCTCACTGACGCAGTAAGACTGTCATCCAGAGCGGAATTTGTAGCACGCGAAGCGCGTGACAAATGGAGTCGAGGGATCCCTATAGCGCCGGATGTCCCGTCCTTTGTGCCTTGTGCTCGAGGGGCGAGTCCGGGAGATACAACGAGCCGGCTGTGTCTTCATTCGTGGTTCCCATCCATCGAAAACCGCGACGCATGGGGCAGCCCCTCGCGATCGAAGACCCCTTTTAACCAGCCAATAACACCTGTCATGCTGAGCGGAGAAGTGGGGATCGCAACGCGATCCTCACTGCGAAGTCGAAGCATCCCTGCCTTCACCGTGCTCCATCCACGGGTACCACTCTGAGGCCAAGTCCTTCCACTGCGGATTGCGGCGTTCGAACAGAGCAATCTTTTTAGCGCGCGACCATCCCTTCAGTTGCTTCACGCGGGCCAGGGCCTTGTGCACGTCGTCATAGGACTCCCAGTAGAGCAAGCGCACCACCTCGTAGCGGGCGGTGAAGCCCTCGTAGTGATGGAATTTGTGCTGGAACACGCGTTTGTGAAGATTGCTGCTTACTCCAATGTACAAAGTCCCTGTCAGGCTTCCCATGATGTAAACGCAGTAGTAGCGTCGGTCGCGCATAAGGGCATGATTGGAGAATTCGGGCCGAAGCGGCTGTGATCGATGTCACAGCAGAAGAAAATGCCCTCCGCATTCGGTACGGCGATAGGGATGCTTCGACTGCGCCGGGAGGACCTATGGTCCTCCCGGGCTTCGCTCAGCATGACAAAGATCGCAGTTGTCATGCTGAGCGGAGGGGCTGGCCCCCCCCGTGCAATACCACGAACGAGGCTGCCCATTCGTCGCGGTTTTCGACGAATGGGCACCACGAATGCAGACGCCACCGGTCCGGATCATACCTCCACGAGCGACCGACCCCGCGAGAATATCTTTGGCTCCTAGAGATTTCCCACAAGCCCTCTTTGTGACATCTGACCTTGTGCCGCCCATCGAATTGCGTAATCATGGTCTAGGCCGTTACGGTTGGGATGAACCCAAGTCGTTGCCCCCCCTAAGTCCTTTGTTTCACGGATTTTGGTATGTAAGTTCTTTGTCATCCGGATTTTACGGGAAATTTCGTAACTCGATGATTCCAGATATTTGGGGGGGAGGGGGGATACCCCAGATTTTACGGGCCCAAGCCGAACTCATCGTGCTCCTTCAAAGTCGCCCTAACTTTATTTTCATGAGAATTCTAGTACCTTGATGAACGCTGGCTCACCGACAAATTTCTTCGCCGACTGGCCAAAACTGTGGCAGAATGGCCGCGTGGGAAGTGGTTGTCTTGGGGGTGTGCTATGTCCTGCCCGAAGGCGTGCCTGATTCTTCTCGTGATTTGTTCCACAGCCGCACTGGCGCAAAGTTCTCATTCCGAGCAGGTGCAGATCGCACCTCCTCTGGTGCGCGCCATCGATCCTCCCGCCCCGGACGCAACCGCAGCGGACCTGGAGCGGCAAGCCGACCGGCTGCGCGAGGGCAAGCTGTATCTCGATGCCCTCGACTATTACCACGCGGCGCTAGGCAAGAAGCCGAATGACGCCCGTCTGCTGAACAAGATCGGCATCACGGAACTGATGACGCAGCACTACAAAGAGGCGCGAAAGTCGTTCGAGCGCTCCATCCGGTCCGATCACGAGTTCGCCGATGCCTACAACAATCTGGGCGTGATTCTCTACGAGAGCAAGAAGTACGGGGCAGCGATCAAGGAGTATCAGAGGGCGATCGCGAAGGATAGTGATTCCGCGTCGTTCTTCAGCAATCTGGGCGCGGCTTATTTTTCCAAGCGCGAATTCGACCCTGCCGTGGCGGCGTACCAGCACGCGCTGGAAATCGATCCCGATGTTTTCATGCGCACTTCGCGCACAGGCGTGCAGGCGCAATTGCCCAGTCCCGAGGATCGTGCCCGCTACGACTATACGGTGGCGAAACTGTACGCCAAGATGGGCTTGTCAGACCAGTCGCTCGAATACTTGAAGAAGGCGATGGAAGATGGCTACAAGGATCTGAAGAACGTGTACAAGGACGTAGAGTTCGCGCAGTTGAGGAAGAATCCGCGCTTCACCGAGCTCATGGCCTCGAGCACGCCCGTGATCTCCGACTAGGGATCGCCGGTCCGAAATGCGGATTTGGGGAAGAGGTACAGCTGAGCGACGTGACAAAAATTACAAAGTTTTACAAAATTAGACGCAACTTAGCCGAGTTCTGGGGTTTAATCATTGCAAATACTCCTGAAAACAACAGGGTGAGTAAGGAGAAACGGTAGCCCATCGGATGCTGACCCGAGCACGCCCCAAGCAAGCATCCGGTGGGTTTTTTATTTGCGGTTTGTTGTCATCCTGAGCAAGCGTTCTTTGCGCGGCGAAGGATCTGGGCGAGCCGCGCGATGTGTCGCGTTCTTTGCGACACAATAATCGAGCGTTCGGCTCGCTTCCTTACCAGGCTACCGCTCGATAGCGAACAATTTACGAAACTCCATCTTGCGGCTACAATAGCCGAATGTCGTCCCTTCCTGATTCTCTGGCTTGGGCCCACCCTCTGGTTGCGGAGTGGTTTGTGCAACGCTTTGGCACGCCCACCGAGCCGCAGGAGCAAGGTTGGCCGCACATTCTTGCCGGACGAACCACTCTGATTTCCGCGCCCACCGGATCGGGCAAAACGCTGGCTGCGTTCCTGGCTTGCATCGACCGTCTGGTACGCAAGGCGTTGGCGGGAGATCTGGCTGATCGAACCGAAGTGCTTTACGTCTCTCCGCTGAAGGCGCTCGGCAACGACATCCAGAAGAATCT
>PMXH01000097.1 GCA_003165855.1 Acidobacteriaceae bacterium
GGCATCGAGGGCCTCATCCACGTTTCCGAAATGTCGTGGGGAAAGAAGTTGCGAAGCGCCAGCACACTGGTAAAGCCCGGAGAGATTGTAGACGCGGTAATTCTGGGAGTGAACGCGGCCGAACGCCGAATGTCGCTGGGACTGAAGCAGGCGCTTGGCGATCCGTGGGTTGAGGTGGCGCAAAAATTCGCCGCGGGCTCGGTCATCGAAGGCCCGGTGGTCAGCATTACGAAGTTCGGAGCATTCGTCCAGCTTTCCGAAGGCGTTGAGGGCATGATCCACATCAGCGACATGAGCGCCGAGAAGCGTATCAACCATCCGCAGGAATTGTTGAAGGTTGGACAGTTGGTCAAGGCTCAGGTACTCGCGGTCGACACGGAAAAGCGGCAATTGCGGCTCGGCATAAAGCAACTGGTTCCCAGCGGCCTGGATGAATACATTGTGGAGCACAAGGAAGGCGATGTAGTCACCGGCCGCATGATTGAGGTGTCCGACAAACACGCCCGCGTGGAACTGGGCGAAGGCATCCAGGCGAATTGCCGCATGGATACCGCCAGTCCGGCGACCGGAAAAGACGCGCCGGTTGAATCGGATTCGTCCTCTTCGAATGCCAATGCAAAGCCCGATCTGTCTTCGTTAGGCTCGATGCTGCAGGCGCGCTGGAAGGGTGGCGCCGCAGGTGGTGTGGCTAAGCCGGAAGCGATCCGCAGCGGGCAGATTCGCAAATTCCGAATCACCAGGCTGGATGCGGCTGCAAAGAAGATTGAATTAGAGCTGGCGTAATCCTGCTACCGTTGTAGCCTCGGCAACATCGGCGATAGAATTCTGACCGGCGCGCGCGGTATCAGACCGCTGTTCGTCGGCATCCGCAACGAAGAAACGGCGCGTACAGGCACAGTCCAATTGTTACTGTTTGGCGCACTCTGACTGCCGAGACCGGACTTCATTCGTATCACGGGCGTAACCGGAAGCTTGTGTTCCCAGGTTGCAACCACCGGCGCGGGCATGCGGGGAAGTTCCGCGACCGCTTCCGAACCCTCATACCTGCGGAAACCTTCTCTGCCAGCGAGGATTGCACCGGATTGCGCTCGAGTGTTTCCCATCTCCCCGACGAAAATGTGGTTGCCGCTGTTCGGAGCCCCGCTAACCCAATGCCGCAGTCCACTGCTTGCGCCAACAGGCTGTCTGCGAGGCAGAGCAGGCACGACAGACGACTGCAGCCGGCCGGATAGCGGAGCGTCGCCGGACGCGACCGTGAGAACTACGCCGGTCGAAGTATACGAGACATTAAAATGCTCCGAGCCGTTGATTGCGATCGTCGAGTTGGAGAACGAGCCACTGATGCTCGACGCCGTCAGCACGGTAAAGGTTGAACCAATGGTCGGCGTGAAGCCGCTCGCCAATGCCACAGTGAGGGTTCCCGCCAGAGTCGCAGTTCCGCTGACCTGCAGTTGACTGTATCCAGTTCCCACAGTTGTTCCACCGATGAAGGCTTTCGCGGAAGCGGTAGTGAGTTGCGCATAGGCGCCGGTGATGACGAGCAGGCCAGCCTTGCCGCTGTCTCCAATGTTTAGCGCCGGAGTTGTTCCACTGCCGCCGACCGAGACATTGCCGCTCAACGTGCCTGCGCCCTCAATCGTCCCGCCAGTTACGTTGATTCCGCTGGATGCCGTGAGCGTGCCATCGATTGTGGTTGTTCCCGCAGACTGGCTGTAGGCATAGCCGCCTCCCACGGTCATACTGCTGCCGGTGGCTACGGTTACCTTGTTCGAGTTGGTAAAGTTGCCCACACCCGTGGTGAAGTTCCCGTCGGCCGTTACCGTGAAAGAGCCGGTATTGTTTGCGAAGTCGGCCAGTCCGTTCGCGGTGCCGTTCAGGATCTTTGCGGAAGGCCCAGAGATCGTCAGATTGGCCGCGTTGTTCACGATGTCGGCGCCGGTGAACTCCAGCGTTCCGCCCACCGTGTAAGTGCCGCTGGCGAGAGTATCGGTCGAGCCATTGAAGTTCGTCAGGTGGCCGGTTACGGTCAGCGTGCTGCCACTGCTGACGGTCAGTTTGCCATCGTTCGTCAAGTTGCCCGCGGTCGTGAAGTTTGCTCTGCTCGCTATCGTGAAGCTGCCAGCCGAGGTGATGGTCGCCAGGTTTGTCAATCCGTTACTGCTGTTGGTCGAATTCACAACTTCACCCGTGCCATCCAGCGTGATGCTGGCCGCGTCGGTGACAATATTGGCGCCGGCAAACTCCAGTTTGCCACCCACGGTGTAAGTTCCTCCGGTAAGCGTGTTGGTGGAGCTGTTGAAGTTGCTGAGTGAACCGGTCACCTTGAACGTGCTGCCGCTATTCACAGTGAGCTTGCCGTTGTTAGTAAAATTTCCTGCGGTGATGAAGTTCGCGCCGCTGCCGATGGTGAAGCTACCGGCCGAGGTGATGGCCGCCAGGTCAGAGAGCACATTCTGACCGGCGAAATCGATGATCTTTGCGCCTGACCCGGTGAGCGTGATGCTTGCCGCATCGGTCACCACGCTGCTGCCGCTGGCTCCGAATTCCAGCGTTCCGCTGACCGTGTAAGTTCCTCCGGTCAAAGTTGTGCCCGAGAAGTTCAGCAGCGCGCCACCGGCTGAGGTGCCGATCTCCATCGTGTCGCCCGTCCAAACGCTCAGCGTACCTTTGTTATTCAGGCCGGCCGAACTGGGAAGAACGATAAGCGGAGCGCTCTGGTTCGCCGAGATCGTGCCGGTGTTTACGATTCCCATGTTTTGGATCGTGCCCGCACCTTCGATCGTGTTGGCATTGGTCAACGTGAGGCCGCTGGTCGCGGCGGTAATCAGATTGGTCGCGCTGTTCGACAAGACCACCGTGCCTTTGCCGTTCAGAGTCACGCTGTTGCCCAGCGACAGAGNNTGGAGCCGCTCAGCGTGATGCTGCCCGAGTTGGTGATGGTTCCTTCGATGGTCGTGGTCGTGCCGGGGGTGTCTGTGTAAGTCCCGGTGTTGGTCACTCCGTTCAACGTAACCGTGCCCAAGTTCTCGATCACGCCGGTATTCGAGCCTGCCGTTGTCGTGGTCAGCGTTCCGCCGTTGATCACGGTTCCCGCAGCCAGTTGCACCGTTGCACTAACGGTTCCACCATTCTCGCCCAGCGCCTCGATTGTGCCCCCGGCGTTGTTGAACGTTCCTTCCAACACCAGAGTGGCTTGGTTCGTGGCTTGCAGCGTACCGGAGTTGGTCATGCCGGCACTGCCGGGCTGGACGGTCAGGGCACCCGAGCTCACATTTCCGTTGGCGCTGATCGTGCCCCTGTTGACCAGGGTCAGAGTTCCATTGCCCACATTTCCATAACCAGTGATGGTGCCGCTGGAATTGGTCAGGGTGCCGGTATCGCTGGACCCCACTTGAACTACTCCAGTTTCAGTGCCGCTGGAATTGCCCAGCGTCAATGTGCCGCCTCCGGTCAGGGTCGCACTCGAACTGTTGAACTTCAAAACTCCGGCAGTGAGATTGAAAATGCCAGAGTTTGTCAGGGTGCCGGTGCCGGTAATATCCAATGTCGATCCGGTGCATCCCAGGCTCACCGTCCCCGAGTTGCTCAGCGAGCCGATATTCACCAGATCCGTGCCTGGGGCGTCGCCGCTCCCGCCATAAACCAGAAGGCTGCCTGCGGAGTTGTTGGTGAACGTACCGCTCACGGTGAGCGTATTCGTGCCCCCGGCAAAGCCCGTGCTGAAGCTCCCGGAGTTATTCACATTGCCGACAATAGAGAGCGTCGTAGTGGAGCCGAAACTGCCTGACACCTCGAGATTGGCACCACCAGCGAGGGTCAGCGTGCCGGCATTGGGCGTAATCGACGTGGTCTGGTTGTTATCCAGGTTCAGCGTGCCTTCCACGCTGGCCAGGTTTCCCAAACCACTGGTAACAGCAGAACCGTTCGTGATATTCAAGCTCCCGTAAAGATCAATCGTCGATCCCGCGACTACGTCGGTGATCCCCTGACCTCCGCCGGTGATGGTGACTGTCGCCCCACTGCCCGGGGTGTTTCCGATCTGCAGAGTTCCAGAATTACTTAGCGCACTCAGGTTCACCGTGTCGTGGGTTCCATACAAGATCATCAAAGCGCCGGCCGCGTTCGTGAATGTTCCGCTGACGTTCACCGTATTCGTACCGCCGGAAAAGCCGGTGGCAAAGGTGCCGGAATTGTTTACATTGCCGGTAAAGGTGGCGGAGCTTCCGCCCTCGATGGCGATGCTGGCGCCGGAGGCATTCGTTGTGGTGCCGGTTACGCTTAGACTCGCCCCGGACGCCTCCAGGTCAAGCGAGCCTTTGTTGGTGAGCGTTCCCCCACTGGCGACGGTTATGTTGCTGCCCGCAGTGTCGAACAGCAGGGTGCCACTGTTGGCGATGGTGAGCGATCCTCCGCTGGCGATGGTCAGGGAATCGCCGGCCACACTTTGAAGCGTCACTCCGTTTCCCGACGTAGTGCCCAGCGTCAGGTCGCTGATGGTTACTCCGAGATTGAGCGTCACCGTTTCCGCAGTGCTGCCACTTCCAACCGTGACATTGTAAGTTTTTCCGCCACCGTTATTGGGAACCACCCCGCCGCTCCAGTTGGAACCAAGATTCCAATTGCCCGTGCCGCCGGTCCAGTTGACCGCGGTTTGTGCCTGCGAGCGGACCCCACCCACGCTCATCAGGACGAGCAGAATCCCAGCCATCTTCGTGGCGAGTGTTGCCTTCATGCGACGTCTCCAGCGGCCAGCGGCCGGCTAGCGTGATTCACAGTTTGAAATGCCACGAATGGAAATCAGGGGGACAGGTTCTATCCATCTCCGCTGGGGGAGGAGACGTGACGATAGAAGCCGGTGCAGCTTTCCTCAAGCTCAAGCTACACGTTAAGGACAATATCAAACGCACTGCAAAAACACTAGAGTCTTTCGTTAGGAATTGATTGCGGTGCGCGCGTGTTGCAAATTGCTTCACTCACTTCTGGGTCAAGCCGCCGGACTCTATCACGGGGTCAGTGCGCACCCAGGAGTGGTCTCTTGCAGACAGTGAAGATTCCTTTCGTAAAGCGTTGTTTTCGGTTCCAGCTTTCGAGCCAGCGCGAGCTCCGCCGCCGCTCCGGGGGCATCCCCCGACTTGGCCAAAGCCACTCCCAAACCGTTGTGCACCGCCGCCGTCCCGGGAATGAGCCCCGCCGCCCTACGGAAAGAAACCACTGCCTCCTGATATTGCTTTTTCTTGAAATAATCGCATCCGAGCTGATAGTGGGCGGCTGGCATGTCGGGCTGCAAGCGCAATACTTTCTGTAGCTGCGCGATCGACTCGTCATAGCGGCCCAGATGGCGCAACGCCAGAGCAAAGTTGAAGTGCGCCGTCAGGTTCTCGGGATCAAGCTGCAGAGCCTCTCGGATCTTGCCCAGTCCTTCCCGCGCGTGCCCCTGCTGCACTAGCGTCAATCCCTCGCTAGACAGCGCCAGCACTTGCTGGCCTTCTTTTCCTTTCTGTCCAAGCTGCTCGCTAAGCTTTGCTTCCTGAGTGGCTTCTTCCGTTTTCCCCGCCCGCCGGAGAGCACGGCTCAGTTGATAGTGAACGGCGCTGTCGTCCGGCAGCAACGCCGCTGCCCGCCGCAACTCCTGCACGGCCTCTTCGGAATCTCCTTTTTCGCGCCGCACCAGGCCGAGATCGCGGTGTGCGGCACCCAGACCTGCATCCAACCGCACCGCTTGTCTCAACTCTGCTTCAGCTTTGTCCAGCTCTTCTGCTTTCAGCAGCGTGCTGCCGAGGTCCTGGTGTAAGACAGCATTTTTCGGATCGATTGTGATTGCCTTACGGAACTCTTCTTCCGCTTTCGCAAAGTCGCCCACGAAGGCATAGAGCTCTCCCAACTCCCGCAGCGCGTCCGGCTGGCGGCTGT
>PMXH01000438.1 GCA_003165855.1 Acidobacteriaceae bacterium
TCCGGGTCAAACATCAGCGGCCTTCGGCACGCTGTTGCCGAACCACGAGTTGGTCTGCCCGACCGAGAAAGACCTCGCGCGGCCTTTACTGCCGTCGCTCTCCACACAGCGGACACTCGACGGCGACCGACTTAGAAGGAAAACCCTCCTGACTGGACCACACATCGCGGAGGCACCGCGTGAACGTCGCCACGAAGGTCTTCCGACCTGAGGGCGTGGGGATATGGAGCCATCCCCAGCCGAATTATAAGGCGAACAAATGCCTAAACGGGTCAGGACGGAGAGCTCCGAGTAGGCCAGCCAGCAACTCCATTTAAAAAATGAACTGAAAACAATAGCGTTACGCCGGCTGGCTTCGTGCGAACTTAGTGAAATCCGGAAGTTTTTGCCAAAAATGCAGGTCGAGAGAGCGTATGGTCAGAACAGCTAACTTTATGATTCAGCTATAGTTCGAATCTNNCGCCGGCCTTTTCAGGGCGTTAATAAGCAATCCTTACAACTACTTACACGACGTAGGGAACCGCCGAAATACGCGTACGACGGGTCAATCACGGGTGCGAATCACGGGTGGAGATTTTCGACATCGCACAAAAGACATCAGGGGCATAAGGAGAAACCTGGCGTCTGCTGTGCGTTCTTCTCAGAGGATCCCGGGGCGGCGCGGGCGCACCGGGAGCGGACCTGCGCGGCGGAGACGCGCAAATCCGCAACATCGTCGTGGTTACTTTGGGGCATCGTGTCCTCCGTATTTCGGTAAGCGATCTCGCGCTGTCATCTGGAGTCTCCCACATGACCATTCCAGGCGCTGGTCAATCGAATGCAGTGTAGACGGCTTCTTGTTTTTCATCCACACTGTCAGGGTTGATGGATGACAAGTACGCGGCTACGCGGGAGCTGAAGAGTTCGGTGATGTTGCCCGCAAGGCATTCGCAGTCTCGAAATAGGAGTGTTGTGCTGCTAAGCAATCTTCTCGGCGTTGATCGTCAATTCCTCTGATCACGATGAATGCAATTGTCCGCATTACGTATCATTGCGGCGGCGCATGATTCACGACGAGTTATATTCGGCAAACGGATGGCGCCAAATAGCGCGTAAAGAAAGGTGCCATTTATCGGTCAAAATGACGCACGAGTTTGTGCCGGTGAAATAGAAAATGCCTTGAGGGAACTATGACTAGAAAATTTGATTTGATCGCAATCGGAACAGGATCAGCCGCCTCAGGAGTGACGTCGCGCTGTCGCGAAGCAGGATGGAAGGTTGCAATCCTGGATTCGAGACCGTTCGGGGGCACCTGTGCTCTACGAGGATGCGACCCGAAGAAAGTGCTTGTCGGAGCTGCCGAAGCCATTGACTGGACTCGTCGAATGAAAGGAAAAGGAATTCAGACCGCGAAACTTCAGATAGATTGGCCCGAGTTAATGCGTTTCAAACGTTCTTTCACTGACCCGGTGACAAAACGGCACGAAGACGATTTCGCGAAAGCCGGCATCGCAGCGTTCCATGGTCGGGCGCGATTCGCCGGTCCAACGACAGTACAAGTAGCGGAAGAGACCTTGGAGGGACGATACGTCGTTATTGCAGCCGGAGAGGCACCGGCAGATTTGGGGATTCCCGGCGCTGAGCACCTTACGACAAGCGATCAGTTCCTGGAGTTGAACGAACTCCCACGAAGGCTTCTCTTTATCGGAGGCGGGTATATCGCCTTTGAGTTTGCGCATGTAGCGGCGCTTGCGGGATCGCAGGTCACCGTCCTACATCGTGGCCCGCGTCCACTTGCCCTTTTTGACCCGGATCTCGTTGATCAGCTCGTCGAGCGAACTCGCGAACTTGGCATCGACCTTCATCTCGAAACCGAAGCGACGGGGATCGAAAAGAGCTCCGCTCAGTTGATTGTTCAGGCATTTGCGTCTGGGGTGATGCGCACTTTTCAGACGGATATGGTTGTGCATTCCGCGGGTCGCGTGCCAGAGATCGGCGACCTGAATCTCGATGCTGCGGGGATCGAATGGGAAAAGCGGGGAGTGCGAGTGAATGATTTCTTGCAAAGTGTGTCGATTCCATCGGTCTATGCGGCGGGAGATGCCGCCGCGAGTGGACGTCTCCCGCTGGCTCCTGTGGCGAGCTATGAAGGGCAGGTCGTGGCCGCAAACCTCTTGAAGGGAAACCATCAGAAACCAAATTACCTTGGCATTCCGTCGGTTGTCTTCACGATCCCTCCGCTGGCTGCCGTCGGTCTCAGCGAACGCGTGGCACGTGAGCAAAACCTCAAGTTCAGAGTCAAGATGGAGATGACCTCGACCTGGTATTCGTCTCGGCGCGTTACGGAAACATATTCCGGTTACAAAGTACTCGTGGAAGAAAGCACGGACCGTATTCTGGGCGCTCATATATTCGGGAGCGAGGCCGGTGAAGTCNNCGTACCCGACGAGTGGCTCAAATGTGACGCGGATGCTTTAGAAAGATCATAGGTATGTGTGGACACAGAGAAACCCTTTTGCGGGGGACTACATCGAGACGCCCGGAATTGGAAGTCTGTGCCAGCTCGGCCACCCCTGCAAACGGAAGAAAAAGTGGATGGAGCTGGTTAATAGGGAGCACCTGACCCCAGACAGAAATAGATCCCAAATAGCCGCGGGCGGCGCGGACGCGCGTCGATTACGCTTGCCGATCTTCTCGGATGACGGTCAGATTTAAAGCGGTGGCAAGACGCATCTCGGCGGCGGCTCCTTCGATCTCACTGTTGATCTCGGCGCCGAGAAGCAGCATGAGGCCGGTGATGTAAAACCA
>PMXH01000140.1:0-2472 GCA_003165855.1 Acidobacteriaceae bacterium
GGCCGCGAGCATGGAAGCGTCGGGATTCGAAGCTACCGCAACATTCACATCAAGTCCAAGATCCGCGGCACGGCGGAAAATGCCGCGGGCAATTTCGGACAGCGTGCCCAAAAGAGATTCCATGCCTTCGAGATCTACAAGTGCCGTGTCGGCTGCGGCATCTTCCACGCGCGGAGAGAAAGATTGCGCGCAATCCAGCAGAGCGGCGTGCGCCGCGGATTCTTGCAACTGCGAACGCGGACGCAGCGTTACTTCCGCACAAAGTTCTGCCTGAGCTTTCGTCATGCCTGGCGTGATGCCCACGCGGCCTGCATTCTCATTCACGGCAAAAACTTTTTCCAGCGGAGGCTTGCCTTCGAAAATGGCTACGGCCCGCGCACGCAACTCCGGCTCCGCACGAAACACCGCGGCCAGGGGGAAATTCGGCACGAAGATGCAGGCAAACATGAAGCAGTACCTAGTTGTCAGTACCCAGTTAGGTTTTTTCTGGCAACTGGGTACTGACAACTGGCTACTGTTTTTTTCATCCTGCCCATGCAGTTTTGCTGGCAAATGTGATCTCGGCGGAGCGCACCGGCTTGCGCTCCAATCTTGAGCGCACCAATTCCGCTGTGATTTCCAGTCCGGTCAGCAATTGCGCATGGGTGGGTGCCGGGATTTGAGAATCCTCTTGCAGTTCCCTTACTCGATTTTCAGACAATGTCAGCTTTCTCAGTCCCAGCTTTATTAATAAGGACGAGCAGCTTCCGGCGATGGACTGCCGCTCCACTGCCAGCAGCACGGTGGGCGTATGCTCCACGGCACGGCGGAAACGAAACCACGTGGTCAGCGGGATGCGGCGCGCCGTCTGCGGCGGCAGATCGCCAAGATCGAGGGCGATCAGTCCAAAGCCTCCGCTTTCGAGCAGCAGATCCGCNNCGCAGCGCACCCATAGCAACCGGTCCAACTCGACCCCCGCGGCGGCGACAGACTGCGGATCGAGGGCGTCGCTGGCGTCCACGACCGCGCAGAATTCTCCGCGCCGGGTAGCAGCGGCCAGCGCGGCCAGCAGCAAGGTGGTTCGCCCCGAAGAGGCCGGACCGCAAATTTCAGTCAGGCAGCCGCGCGGCAGACCTCCGGTAAGCGCATCCATCGCAGCGATGCCGCTCGAAACCATTTCTGGCGCAGGGCACACCGCCAACCGCGAAGCCGGAGTAACACCGGCAAGCCTTGCATCTTTGAATATCCCCGGAAAATTTGCTGAGACCACGCGCTGCGGCGGGCGCGCCTCGGCAAAAAGCTCCGCCCCGGAAGGCTGCGGGCAGGCTTCGTCAACATCTTCAGTATCAAAAACAAAAGGGCGGCCCTGGGCCGCCGAAGTGGAAACCACTGCGGAAGACATAGATTCCTCGGAAAATTTCAGGGAACGCCGGGGCCGGATAGCCCTGGAGGCAGTTTCGCCTTTTGTTCGCCTTGGAGAATTCTGCACCCGGCGGCAGAGATTGTCAAGCTCTAGATGGCAGGTCTTTCCTTACCGCACAACTTTGCTCACTCTGGCGCTGGCAGTGCGTCTAAGTCCAACAGCACAGCGATCAGGCGCGAATGCTTATTCAAAGTGTTATATCCCAGGACTGCGGCTGAATCGGCTGTTCGAATTTCCGACCAGAGAAGAGGAGTTTCCATGCACAGATTTCGTTTACTTGTTTTGTTATCCGGCGTTTTGTCGATGGCAAATCTCTGCCACGCCCNNCGATCTGCCCCGGCAGAGCCAGCATGCGCAGATTACGCAGCGTATTGGCATCACCGACATCACCATCAACTATCACCGGCCACTGGCCAATGGCCGCCAAATCTGGGGCAAGGTCGTGCCTTACGGACAAGTCTGGCGCGCCGGAGCCAACGAAAACACCACCATCACGTTTAGTGATCCGGTCACCATCGAAGGCCAGCCGCTCGACAAAGGAGCCTACGGCCTGCACATGATTCCCGGCGAGAATCAGTGGACGGTGATTTTCTCGAAGACCTCCTCCGCCTGGGGAAGCTTCAGCTACAAGCAGGACGAAGANNGATCCGCGGGCTCAATCAATACTACTGGGAAGGTTGGGACGATGCCGCCGGCTACCTGCTCGCCAACAAGATCGATCTGGACGAGGCTCTGAAAGACGAAGAGCAGTCGATCCAGGCGGAGGAACGTTTCGACAATCTGCTCAACAAGTCACGCATTTTGGAAACCATGGGCCGCAAAGATGCCGCCACCGAGTTCCGCAATAAAGCGTTGGAAAAGGGCAGCGCGGTACAACTTTACGTTTATGGCCGTCAGTTGCAGGGGGAAAAGAAACAGGAAGAGGCATTCGCAGTTTTTCGCTCGAACGCGAAGAAATTTCCTGACTATTGGACGACCCACGTCGGTCTGGCCCGCGTTTATAGCGGCCAGGGCGACTTCGACAATGCCATCAAGGAAATGCAGGCCGCTCTCACGGGCGTGCCGGATGA
>PMXH01000140.1:2501-8458 GCA_003165855.1 Acidobacteriaceae bacterium
CCGAGAAGGATCAAATGGGGCGTGATAAACCCATGTCTTATAGCCGCTAGCGGAGATTGTGAGAACGAGAGACTTGTCCGGTGGCACTAGGGCGCGCTCGTTCACTTGGCTGATTGTCTGCCCGCCTGAGTAGTTGCTATTCGGTTTGTCGCGATTAGAGATCGCCCAGCCTACCTGAAAAACTAATACGGTTTCTCCTGTAGATCCGTCCTTAACGCTGGGAAGTATCACGGCTGGCTTAGGGCCGAGCTTTAATACAACTGTCGCCGACGGCTGATTCGGTGTCAGCGTGACCTCATCTTTTACGCTGGTGCCGGCGAACGCGACGTAGCCATCCTCCAGCTTAATTGCCTCGACGCTAATCGCTCCCATCGCTAAGTGATGAATGCGGAATTGGCCCGCTTCATCGGTTGTGGCCGGACAGTCGCCACGCGCTTCTCTGGATCCCGAAGGTGCACCTCTCATATAGGTGCACACTTGTACGCCTTTGAATGGTTCCCCATGCTCATCAAACACCGTACCGCTGATTGCGCCCTTGGGCCGGGAAGGATCATCAGTCTGTGCAAAGGTTGGCAGGGACGCAACAAGCAACAGCGTGAGCCACATTGTTTGCATAAGCCAGAACGTCCTCTTCAGCATCAGTAGCAACTCTAATAGTACAACTGTCTCCACTACCTGCGACATTGGCTGTTGACAGCGGTTACACTCATTAACCTAGACTGCCCATTTCCACAATTGCCGAGGCTGGCAGGGCTATATGTCCACCCACCAGCCATCGATCCCCTCCCCTCACCACACTCGGCAAGCGTTCGCCCGTACCATCTTCTGACCAGCCTTGCAACCAAAAGCCTGCGCAAACTCGGACATATTGGAGACCACATCGTCGATGCGGAAGATCGGCATCGAGTGTGGGTCGGTAGTGACGATCAACCGCGCCACTTCCGGCCGGATGTTCGCGCACCACGAATAAGCGTTCGAGAGGAAGAAGCGCTGGCGATAGGTCCAGCCGTCCGGACCTTTGTCGTCGAGCGATTTGCCTTGCTTCTTGAGTTCGGCTTCGAGCGCAAAGAGCGCAAGATGGATGCCGCCATTGTCCGCCGTGTCCTCACCCTGGGTTAGCAAACCGTTCTGCTTAACCCCGGGACCGGCATCGGGAACCTCCTGCGTGTACTCGTCGGAGATGCACTTGCCGCGTTCGTCATATTGTTTGGCGTCTTCCGCGGTCCACCAGTCGCGCAGGTTGCCGTGAGCGTCGAACTTGCGCCCCTGATCGTCGAAGCCGTGCGTGAGTTCGTGACCAATGACCATACCGATGGCGCCATAATTTACGGAATCATCCATCGTCTTTTCGAAAAACGGCGGCTGCAGTATGCCGGCGGGGAAGTTGATGGTGTTCAACTGCGGATCGTAGTACGCGTTGATGGTGGGCGGCGTCATGGTCCACTCGCTGCGGTCGACGGGCTTGCCGATCTTCGCGACCCAGCGCTCCAGTTCGAAGCTGGAGGCTTGCTCCACGTTGCCGAGGTAGTTATCCCGCGTCACTTTCACGCTGGAATAATCGCGCCAGTGCGAAGGATATCCGATCTTGTCTTCAATTCCTTTCAGCTTGACCATGGCCTGTTCCTTGGTGGCCGGCGTCATCCAGTTCACGCTTTCAATATCGTCGTGCATTGCCCGCTCGATGGCATGCACCATTTCAATAGTGCGCGCCCGGCTCTCCGGCGGAAANNAAATTCTCGTCGGCCATGGATTTATTCAAGTAAAACGCGGCGCGGTGAATCGCCTGCCAGCGCATATAAGTCTTCCAATGCTCGAGCGGATGCTCCTCCAGCAGTTTTTCTTCGGCGCGGAAGAAATCGGGCGAGGTGACGATGTAGTGGTCGCTGGCCGGAGCCTTCACCGCCATCAGGTAAGCATCCCACTCGATGGAAGGCGTGAGTTCGCGGACCTGCGCCAGGCTCATTTTGTTGTTTATGTTCTTCGGATCGCGGCGCTTGACATTATCCATCTGCGCCTTGGCCATGGCGGTTTCCAGTTCGACCACGGTGCCTGCATCTTGGCCGGCCTGCGCTTGCGCTTCCCCCGCTAGCTCGAACATCTTCTGCACGTGGGCGCGGTATTTCTTGAGAGTCTCCACCGACTTCTCGTCGGTGTTGATGTAGTAGTCGCGACTGGGCAGGCTTAAGCCTCCCTGATCGATTTGCGCCACCACCTTGGAAGCGTCGTCGTAGTCTTGCTGACCGGTGAAGCCGAAAAACGGAGAGTTCGTCTGATTGTCAGACTGCGCCCAGGCGCCGGGAAACAAGTGATGAAGATGAGCGATTTCCAGCGTGATTTCTTTCTTGGACTTAAGGGCGGCGATGCGCTCCAGTTCCGGCTGCAGCGGTTTCAGTCCGGCCGCTTCAATGCCACTTTCGTCCATACAGGCCGCCCAATAGTCGCCGATCTTCTTCTGCACGGGGCTGCGCTGGGGATCGTTCTTGCTGTTCGCCTCGAGAGTCTCGCGCAGCACGGTATCGTTCCACAGTTCCAGGCCGCTTCCGGTGCTCCAGTACACCTGATCGGCTGGAATTGGGTTGGCCGCGATCCACTTGTTGCAGGCGTACTTGTAGAAGTCGTCGCAAGGGTTGAGCGTCTTGTCAACCAGGGTCGGGTCAAAGTGCGAGAGCTTGGGGGCATCTTTTGTTTCGTCGGCTGCGGCAGTTGCACCAGCAGCGGAGTCGAGCGTCGCGTTTTGCCCCAGCATAGCCATGGGCAGAGCCAGGAGCAGACCTAGGAACACTTTGGAAATAGACATGGGACCTCTTTCTGGGAGCGGCCGAATTGGAGCAAGAATGGCAATGGCTGAATGCAGGTACGCACGCAAAGGGGCGCCGGTTCCGCACTGCACGGGGATGACGCGACACACTTCGGCGATTTCCCGTAGAACAACATACTACAGACGGGGCTCGAACCGGACGGTTAGCGGAGAACCTCGGCCCTACCCAGTGTTATGCAGTCCGGCGGCGATACCGTTGATGGTTGCGCCCAGAGGATACTCCAGCTTCGCCAGGTCCTGGCTTAGCTGCTTGCGCCGCAAAAGCTCCACCTGGATTAGGCTCATCGGATCGACGTAGGGATTGCGCAGATGAATGGAGCGCGCCAGCACCCGGTTACCAGCCAGCAGCTCGCGTTGACCGGAGATGCGCAGAATCATCCGCCGCGACTGCAGAAACTCATCTTCCAGCATGCCGAACACGCGCCTCCGCAACCCCGCATTCTTCACCAGACTGGAATAAACCCGGGCAATGTCGAGGTCAGCCTTGGCCATTCCAAGCTCAACGTTGCGCACCAAGTCCGAGAATAGAGCGAAATGTTTTAACATCTGGCGCAGCAGCGCTTCGTGGCCCGTGCCCTTCGCGGCAAAGCTCTGGAGTCCTTGGCCCACTCCGTACCATGCCGGCACGGCATGGCGGCTTTGCATCCATCCAAATACCCAAGGGATAGCGCGCAGATCCTCCAGACGCCGGCCTTTGGTTCGGCGCGAGGGCCGTGAGCCGATGCGGGCCGCGTCTAACTCAATCACCGGCGTAGCCTGCTCAAAGTATTCCAGCACGTCGGCATTCTCCGCGATATCGCGGCGATAAACGCGATAGGCCTCGCCTGACATTTCCTCCATGGCCTCTTCCCAGCGCGCCTGATCTTTCGCTGACTGGGCATCAGTTCGCGTGAGTGCTTCCAGGCTGGCGGCAATCATCAACTCCAGGTTCCATTCCGCCAGCACCGCATCGGCATACTTCCAGTTGAGAACTTCTCCCTGTTCGGTAATGCGGATGCGTCCGGAAAAACAGCCCTCGGGTTGAGCCAGGATTGCCGCATGCGTAGGGCCGCCCCCGCGCCCCACCGTGCCCCCTCGGCCATGGAAGAGCCTCAGCTTCACTCCGCATTCCTGCGCCGCGTGATGCAACTCCCGATGCGCCTTGTACAACTCCCAGGTGCTAGTCAGCATTCCGCCATCTTTATTGGAGTCGGAGTAGCCCAGCATAACCTCCTGCCACCGGCCCCAGGAATCGAGCAGTGATTGATATTCGGGATTTCGCCAAAGACGGCGCATCACGCTTCCGGCCGCTCGCAAGGAATCGATCGACTCAAAGAGCGGCACCGGCATCAGGCCAGGATCGTCCTCGGAACCGGCCAGACTCACACCACAAACCTTCGCCAGGCGAACCACGTTGAGCACATCGTCTTCGGACTCCGCTCCGCTGATGATGTACTGCCGGATGGACTGCGACGGATAAGTCCGCTTGAGTTGCTGAATCGTGCGAAACGTCTCGATCAGCTCTCGGGTCTGAGGCGAAGCCGCATCGAGGCTCTCAGGCATAGCAGCGCCTGCAGCCAAGGCCGGGCCGGTTGTTCTTAATTCGGATTTTCTGAGTTTGTTCCTTTTCAGCTCGGTGCTTCTGACTTCAATCTTTCTTACCTCGATCCTGTGCGTACTGATCTCTTGCAGAACTTCGGCGTGCACGCGGGCATGTTGGCGAATGTCGAGAACCTGCAAATGGAGCCCGAATGTTCGCAGTTGGCGCAGCAGTGGATCGAGAAAAGCCTCTGCCAGCCGCTGCCCGCGATTCGCTATCAGGCTCGCCCGCAGCAGAACCAGATCGGATCCAAACTCCGCCGCATCTTCATACGAATTCTTAGCGCCCAAGCCTTCCCGGCTGCGCTGCAGGCGGTGAAGCACGTAGGAAAGAAAGCGGCGATAATGCTCCACTCTGTTGGCCGGTCCCCACAGTATGGAGGCGCCCGGTATCGAACGCTCATACTGCACCAGCCGCGAAAGAAGTTCCGAGGACGCGCCCACCTGCCGCGACGACGAACTCAGACAATCGCTTAAGAACTCCACGTGCCGAATGTATTCGCGCAGAATCACGGTCCGCGCCAGTTCCAGCGCATCCTTCACGCATTCGGGCTTGACCAGAGGATTGCCATCGCGATCGCCTCCGATCCACGACCCGAAACTCAACAGGTTCGGCGATTCCTCCGCGTCGAGAACAATTCCGTAGACCTCGCGAACCGCCTCCGCCACTTCGGCATAGATGCGGGGCAGGGTTTCAAACAGCGAAAGCCGGAAATAGCGTAGCCCCGTGCGGATCTCGTCGTTGACAGTGGGCTTCGTCTGCCGAACTTCGTCAGTCTGCCAAAGTGCGGCAATTTCGGCGTGGATAATCTGTTCGCATCGNNTTCAGCAGAACCGTCTGGCGAGCCACTTCCGTGGGATGGGCAGTGAATACCGGCGTCACCACGACCTGACGAAGAGCCGCCAGCGCCGCGTCGGCAGAGATTCCAGCTTGCTTCATGCGCAATAACGTTCCGCGGAAAGAACCGGGCAGCGGCGCACGTTGCCGACCCAGTTGGCCCGCCCGGCGCCGGCGCTTGCGATGGTTCGTCTCCGCCAGATTCGTGAGTTCGAAATAGATGGCGAAGGCCTTGGTCACCTGATAAGCGCGGGTCAAATCCATTTCTGAAATCATCGCCTGCGCCCTGGCCATGAGTTCGCCGCGAGCCCCGGCGGCCGGACTGTGCCGGGCGTCATTGTGTCCAACCCGCTCGCGATGCCGAATCATGAGCCGGCGCAGATCTTCCACCGTATCGAATAGCTCCTGGCCCACCTGCTCCACCAGCACTCGGCCGAGCAACGCGCCCAGCGAGCGCACATCCCGCCGTAGGGAGTGATCTTTGGCGGAATCATCCGAAGGCGCCGTAAGCTCGGACAAACGGGTCTTTTGATCGTCCGCTTTCCACAGTGGTTTAGGCCGGGTCATGAAGGGATAGGACAGGATAAATCAAAAGGCAGTGGTCAGTGGCTAGTGATCAGTGGCCAGTCATGAACACCAAAGTAGCGCCACTAGCGGCGACCGGGGTTACTTCTTGATCCGCCGGCCACTGGCCACTGACCACTGACCACTGCTTTTAAGGCT
>PMXH01000070.1 GCA_003165855.1 Acidobacteriaceae bacterium
ACGAAAGCAGGGGGCAGGTCACTCCGTCGCGTCTTCCGGAATCGTCTTGAGAAACGGCCCGGCGGCGTCTTTCGCTGTGATCGTGTAGGACACGATCGGTTTAACGGTACCGGCGCCGAGCTCCTGGAGCAGCGCCTTGCGGCTCCGCGCACCTGGAGCAAGCCCGCGCGCGGCCTGAAACGCTGCCAGCGCCTCGCGGCTGTTCTTCCCACCCCTCCCATCGATCTCACCCGACGAGAAGTTGGCTCGATCGAGAAGGACCTGCATTTCGAGCTGTGCGGGCCCGACTGACCGGGCTGAAGGAGCCGGCCGGTTGGCTGCGATCGAGGAGGACGCGCCAAAAAAAACCGCCGCGCTTGCAATGAAACACAACAGGGTCTTGGGTGTGAATGTCATGGCTTTGTTCCCCTTACTTCGGGGAAGGTGCCTTTGAGCTTGTCTTTCGTGATGTTTGTCATATTCTCCCGTCGCCCTCGCAACGCGCAGATTGGTGGCATTCGAAATCTCTTGAAGGCTGCCACTTTTTTAATCTCTCGCCTTTCCGAGGTCTGAGCAGAATTGACCACCGCTGGAACGACCTTCGGCTTCATCCGAAACAAATCTTAAAGATAGATTTCTTCATGTCTAATTCGTTGGGAATGTCCGCGTGCTGAGTGTGAGCATTCTTGCTCAGACCGTTTTAATCCCGATTTGGTAAGGTCGAGTTGACCTTAGTGTGCCCGAATTTCCTCCCGGATTTGTGCGGAAGACACAGCACGAAGTCGGAGAAGCGGCGCAGAGGAAACAGAAACGAGGCTGTTCAATGAAAAAAGCGATGTTCGTACTTGCGATGTTTGGTCTTGGCACGCTGTGCTGGGCAGGGTCGGCACGGCAAGACGCCACCGACCGGCTGGACAACGCAACCAGCGTGATGCACGAAATTATGGGGACGCCCGACAAGGGTATCCCGGAAGAAGTTTTAGAGCATGCAAAGTGCGTGGCGGTTATACCGCACATGGTCAAAGGTGGTTTCGTATTCGGAGCGGAAGGAGGCAAGGGAGTAGCCACCTGCCGCACGGCCGATGGCTGGAGTGCGCCGGCGTTCATCACGATTTCGGGCGGAAGCTGGGGGTTGCAGATCGGGGTGGAAGCTGTGGACGTGGTAATGATCTTTCAGAATGACAAAGCAATGCAAAGGCTGCTCGAGAGTAATTTCCAGGTTGGCGGGGACGCTTCCGCGGCAGCGGGTCCGGTTGGACGGCATGCCGAGGCGGGTACGGATTGGAAGTTGGATACAGAGATCCTGACCTATTCCCGTGCCAAGGGTGTGTTCGCTGGACTCACGCTGACGGGTGCATCGCTTCGTCAAGACAAAGATTCACGGCGCGCAATCTATGGACGCAACGTAACAACTCGCTCTTTGCTGTTGGGTCAAGTTGCGGTTCCAGCGGCTGCTCAGCCGTTCCTTACAGAGGTTCGCGGAGCAAAAGCCGAGGCCCGAGTCAACAAAGAGTAAGGCTTCTGGACTCGACCTCTGCGGTTGTTTGGCAACAGCCCGCGCCCGCATATTCGAGCGCGCGCAACATCATCATTTGCTGTTCTATTTGTTCGCGCGAAGCGGTTTTCTTGCGAGCGTTTGGATAGCACTCACATCATGTGCTCGCGAATGAGCACGGGAGGTTGAAATGCTTTGGACTATTTTCGTTATTCTCGTAATTTTGTGGCTTCTGGGTTTCAGTCTGCATATCGGCGGAGCCTTCATCCACCTGCTTCTAGTTGTGGGGCTGGTGATCTTGGTCATTAACCTGCTGAGCGGACGTCGAACTGCGGTTTGAGCAAGAATGAGTTCCGGCGCCAGGAGGCTCGGGTGTAGCCCTCTGGCGCCTCCATCTTGTATTCGTCCTGTTCCCACCGAACCATATCGTTAAGGAGCCTGCAATGTCCGAGCGTAACCGCTCCGTGATTCTAAGACCTAACACCCTGATGCCCAGCCCAGCGAGTCCACTCGCATTCGAAAAGAAACCTGCATCATCTGTACAAGGGATCCCAAGCCACTCGCTTCGAGTGCGGGTGGCGGTTATCGGGAACCACCTTCCTCGACAGTGTGGAATTGCTACCTTCACGACAGACTTGTGTGATGCGATTGCTGCTGAGTACGGCGCCGCTGCTGGAGTATCCGTAGTAGCCGTCAATGACCCGCAATCAGACTACAGATACCCCGCGCGCGTGCGATTCAAGATAACCGAAAGCGAGCTTTCATCCTATAAAGCCGCGGCCGACTTTCTTAATTCGAGCGATGTCGATCTTGTGTGTTTGCAGCACGAGTACGGGATTTATGGAGGGAAAGCCGGCAGCTATGTGTTGCGGCTGCTGCAGCGCCTCAAAATGCCAGTCGTGACAACTCTGCATACGGTTCTACGTGAACCAGACGTCGACCAACTAATCGTCATGCAAGAAATCGCCGCGCGCTCTGATCGGCTTATTGTTATGAGCGAGCACTCTTCTCGGTTTCTGCAAGACGTATTTAGAGTTCCAAGCCGAAAGATTGACCTGATTCCTCACGGCATCCCCAACTTGCCTTTTGCGGAACCGGCCTCTTACAAAGATTCGTTTTCAACAGGAAAGACTGTTTTACTCACGTTCGGCCTATTGTCTCCCAATAAGGGATTCGAGAGCGTGATTCAAGCCCTGCCGCGCATTTTGTCCCGGCACCCCGACGTTGTTTACATAATCGCAGGTGCTACCCACCCGCATGTCAGACGCCGCGAGGGCGACCGATATCGACTGCAGTTGGAGGCCTTGGCCAAGGATCTCGGAGTTGGGCAGAACGTGGTCTTCTACAACCGCTTCGTAAGCCCGCAAGAAATGGCTGCGCTGGTTGGTTCGGCCGACATTTACGTCACGCCCTACCGTTACGAGACACAGGCCGTGTCAGGAACACTCGCGTATGCCCTGGGCGCTGGGAAAGCGATCATTTCGACGCCGTACTGGCACGCCGCCGAACTCCTGGGCGATGGGCGCGGGGCGCTGGTTCCTTTCGAGGACCCAGCGGCTATTGCAGATACGGCGATTGAACTTTTGGACAACGATGCCGCCCGCGAGGCGATGCGCAAACGTGCTTATCTCTATGCACGCCACATGGTATGGGGGCAGGTGGCACAGTCTTATATGCGGGTCTTCGCACGAGCTTGCGCCAATCGCATGCAACCTGCCCATGTGGCGCCGCCCATCCAGGCTGCCGAGAAGAAAAATGCGAGCCGATTCATGAGCGTCTGAGCTCTTTTTCTGGCCCGGGGGAGACCACACGCAAAGCGGTTGCAGAAGAGAATGGGTAGGAAGACACGACCCTCCGGCGAATGAAACCCAAGATTCGCGATGCGCTTTTGTGTTTCATGGGGTGCTAAGGAACTTCGGCAGATTTTCTGCTGCGCGGCCCATGGAGCGAGCAAGGCTCAGCTTGGCGACGTTGTGGGCAAACACGCTGTTGATATAGTCAAGCTCCGCGCCCGCCAGCGCTTCCTGCGATTGAACCAGTTCCACACTGTCGGCCACGCCTGCCTCCACACGTTGCCGCGTGAGGTCGAGAGTCTCCTTGGCGACCCGAGCATTCCTCTGCGCCACCTCAACCTCGCTGGTTGCCGCCTCTAA
>PMXH01000487.1 GCA_003165855.1 Acidobacteriaceae bacterium
GAAACGCCGCGCTTTCTCGCACTGACTGGAAAACTGCAAGAGGCGTTTGCCTTGCTTGAACGCATCGGCGGAGCCGAGAGTGCGCGCACGCAAATATCCGAGATCGCCGCCACCATTCACACGGAACCGCAGACTTGGTACGCGCTCATGCGGCCAGGTGTTCGCCGCGCACTATCGGTCAGTGCGGGTCTTGCAATCCTTATTCACATCTCGGGAATCAACACCATCGTCGACTATGCCCCAGCGATTTTTCAGTCGGCCGGATGGAAAGTNNTATGGACGCAAGCCGCTCTATATTGTTGGCTCGCTCGGCATGGCGTTCTCATTACTTCTGCTTACCGCGACAGTGATGGCCGGCCGTTTCCACGGAACCCTGGTTCTGGTCCTGATTTTGACCTACCTGGCGTTCTTCGCGTCCTGCATAGGGCCGGTATTTTGGACGCTCGTTCCGGAGATATTCCCGAACGACGTGCGCGGGATGGCAATGACGGTTCCGGTGCTGATCCAGTGGGTTGCCAATGCGATCGTCGTGCTTCTCTTTCCTTATGCGTTCCATGTGATTGGCAAAACGTTTACCTTCAGCTTTCTCGCGGCGATGGCGCTCGGCCAGGGGATCTTTGCATGGTCTTTCGTACCAGAAACGAAGAACAAGCGCCTGGAGGAGATCGAAGAATACTGGACCAATCCCAGAAAAGCCCCATCCAGTATTCGGCTCTGAATGAAACGCGCGCGATCTAAAAGGCCAGCCGTATTCAAACGCAGGCTTCACATCTTGCTGCGATCTCTCACCTTGCTCCATTAAATTCATGCACGGCATCGAGCATGGCGACAATATTCTCAACCGGCGTTGCTGCCTGCACGTTGTGAACGGTATTGAACACGAATCCTCCATTCATTGAGAAAACCTCGCACCTTTGCATCACCTGTTCTCTCACTTCAGCGGGTGTTCCGAATGGGAGAACTCTTTGCGTGTCGACTCCCCCTCCCCAGAAGACGAGGCGATCTCCGAACTCGGATTTCAATTGCCTGGGGTCCATTCCTGTCGCGGAACACTGCACCGGATTGAGAATGTCGAACCCAGCCTCGACGAGAGATGGAAGAAACTTGAAGATTGCACCGCAGGAATGTTTGAAGGTCTTCCATTGCGTGTGCTTGTGAACCCAATCATTGACTTGTTTGTAGTAGGGAAAGTACAAATCATTGAAGGTTTTTACAGAGCAGAAGGCGGACGTCTGAGTTCCGAAATCCGTGCCGCAGATGAAGGCCGCTTGTATGCTGTTGCCGATTGCCGCGTGAATTTTTTCAAGATTCAGGATGGCTGTCTCGCATTGGCGTTCAAATACCTTATGGGTATAATCCTGCCTACTCCTGGTGGAGATGTACCACTCAGCGACGTCGCGAATGCCCCTGGGGTGCTTGAGCGAAGGGCCCGGCACCAATGCGATATCGCCGAATGCAGTGCCGCCAAAGGTGGCGATCACTCCACGGCCCGTCAGGGCGGCCGCATGCGTGGCTCGAACAATATGGTCGAGGTCGGCCTGCGAGATCAGGCCATACTCCTCCAGATTATCCTCGGGATTTAGTCTTTCTTCGTCGATTGGGTCCTGGCGGACGATGCAGTCGAAGAAATGGCCGCCACTTGGCATGCGCCCGCTCGGAGCAACCGTAGTGTCGCCTTCCGGGTAGATCAGAGTGCCGCCGTCAGAGTCCATCGAGGTGTTGAAGTCCCTTGCGACCTGCACGTCGAGTCCGTTCAATCTCCACGGTTTCCATTCATCCGCAGGAAATCCAAACATGGTATTGCGCGCGAAGACGCCGACCACATCAAGCCGCATCGCCTCGATCAGATCTTCATCCAAGAGCCCCAGCATCTGGAATGGCTCGTGGACCCGCACGGGGCGCTTTTCAAGTCCGTAATAGTCACGCAGCGCAGCCACGCAGCTCACATGCATTCCAGTCGTTGGCGTTCCTCCGAAGTCAATTGGAATTCGGTCGGGCTGCGTGTGGTTGAGAGTTGCGATGATCCGCTCAAGGCTTCCTGTCTTCTCGATCGTGGCAGTCATTGTATTCACTCCTTGCTCTTATCTTTTTCCTGACGCGTATCGTTACCGCTCGCGTGTGTCTGCAATTTTCGAGTTGTTGTATGTCTCCGCCTCTTGGCTATGGTCATCCGCCGCGGGAAACCTCATGCAGTTCGCGAACTCGTCCTGGAAATCAATGTCGGTGGCGAGGCTCACGTGCTCGATCGGAGGCAGCGCGCTTTCCCTGGAGGCGACCAGGAGCATTTTTGCCCCTCGGAGCGCAGTGTTGCCGGCCGCGTAAACCCGTTCGCGGTGCGCCTCGAGCAAGCCGATACGGAGTGCGCTTTCAATTTGCACATAGTTGCCAAAGGCGCCCGCGAGATGGATGCTCTTGAGATCGCCGGCAGTCGCGTCGAGACGCCTGAGAAGCAGCTTGAATCCCGAGGCGATCGCGCCCTTTGCCAGTTGCAACTCGCGAACGTCGGCCTGACAAAGGACGACGGGGTGGGCAATGGGAAAGAATTTTGTGCCGTTGGCGATCCGTCCCGAAGGAAGAATAGCCCCTGTGCGAAGGCCGACAGCGATGGCGTCAACAAGTCCGCTGCCGCAGATGCCGCGTGGCTCGACGTCGCCAACGACATCTGCATGGATCTCTTCGCCGCAAAGCGACACGTGAGAAATGGCTCCAGTGGCCGCGCGCGTGCCCATCCGAATGCAGCCAGCTTCAAAGGCGGGCCCCGCTGCGGCAGAGGCGCAAACGATGCCGAAGCGGTTGCCGATAGCGATTTCGCCGTTGGTTCCAAGGTCGACCAAGGCCATGAGATGGTCACTTTGTGCAATGCCGGTAGCGAGGATTCCGGCAAGGATGTCAGAGCCAACAAACCCTCCCAGACAGGGTGCGAAGCGAATTGTGCAGGTTGCCGGCAGATGCCAGCCGAGATCTTGCGGGCGGAATGTCTGACCTACGAGATTCGGTGAGGCGAAGGGGGCATGCGAGAGCGGTTCAACGTCGCAGCCGGAGAACAGATGATGCATTACGGTGTTGCCAACGAGGATGACCTCGGCAACTTCCGGCTCGCGGCCGCGGGCCAGGCGCGTGATGAGCTGGCCGAGGAGTACGCGAAGCATGGTCGTCAGATCATTGCCCTGGAGCGCGGCGCAAATTCTGCTCATGACGTCGGAGCCGAATGAGGCCTGGGGATTGAGCTCAGTTTCTACGGCTAGAACTTTGCCGGTAGCGAGGTCAAGGATTTGCGCGGCAATGGTCGTGGTGCCGAGATCGATCGCGATGCCGAGGCCGTGTTTTCCGGAACCGATGAGGCAAGCATCGTCGGTGAGGACATCCATGCGCCACTGGCAGCACTCAAGGACCAGAGGCATGAGGGCGCGCGCCTGACAGGCGAGACGCCAGCCAAGGGCAAGCTGCTCGGGCAGGAAGGCCGTGCGGTCTGGGTCGGTGACAGGAAGGGAGCCGGAAAGGACGCGAACTGCGCACCCTCCACAGGTTCCGGTGCCTCCACAGGGAAATTCGATGCCTTGGCCTGAGAGTGCCTTGATGAGCTGCGTGCCGACAGGCGTTTCGATTTCCAACGCGAGCGGCTCCAGGCGAATGCGGACTTGATCCCTGCTCATACTGTGTCCACGATGCTGTCGCCGAGTGTTGCCCGGATGGTTTCGCCGGGCGCCACAACCAGGAAATGGGCCGCGTCCCATTCGTGGTCGACCAGGCGCTGGATCAGCTTAAGAGTGCCCTTGATTTCGTCGAAAGCCCAACCTTCCTTGCCGGCCTCGGCGCGTGCTTTGATGCGGCTGGGCTCGTCAGACGGAACGGCTGTGGAGATATAGGTGAGGCCTGAATAGTGACTGCGAAAGGCGTTGAATTGCTCGAATAAATAGGCNNCCGGGCGAGCGATAGTAGACGCCAGGGTGATTTTGAAAGTAATCCTCATAGGTGGGATGGCCGCCCATGAGCAAGCCGATGCAATCGTGCACGCGGGGAAGAACCAGTGGCGTTTTTCCTGCGCGCAACCCTTCAGTGCCGCGGCCGCAGAGCGCGTAGCCGAGAAGGATCGCGTCGAAGCCGGCATTGTCGGCTGCGTCGATACGTTCTTGCAGGTGTGGGCGCATGCCTACGCCAAGATCGTGCAGGCCCATTGGCACGATCTCGATTTCGATCGAATGGGGTGAGCGGGAGACAACGCGCTCCATCTCGCGCGTGAAGACCTGACATGTGATGGCTTTAAAGCGCATGTTCATTCAACGTCTCCCCATCGGCGGTGCCGTCGGGGCATGGAAGACTGGCTCGCCACGCCTACAGCCCATAACTCGCTTTGTCGTACAGGCTGCC
>PMXH01000175.1 GCA_003165855.1 Acidobacteriaceae bacterium
GCGCAGGAGGCTAAGAATCCGCAACGCGATTTGCCCATCGGCATGATCGCTTCGCTGGCCATATGTACGGTTCTGTATATCGCAGTGGCGGGTGTTCTAACCGGCATGATGCACTGGCAACAAATCACCATCGAAGCTCCGGTGGCCCGCGCCTTTCTTGATCGGGGGTTAACCACCGCGTCCCACATTATTACGCTGGGCGCTCTGGCCGGGCTCACCAGCGTGATGCTGGTAATGCTGCTGGGCCAGACGCGCGTGCTTTACGCGATGGCCACCGACGGTCTTCTGCCCAAGAAGTTTTTCGCTGCCATCCACCCGAAGTTCCGCACGCCGTGGAAGAATACGATACTGGTGGGCCTGTTGGCTGCGGTCGTAGGCAGCCTGACTCCGATCGACGATATCGGAAGGATGGTAAACATCGGCACGCTGCTGGCGTTTGTGATCGTTTCGATCTCCGTGATGGTGTTGCGTTATACGAATCCCAGCCAGCCGCGGCCCTTCCGCACGCCGTGGGTGCCATTGATTCCTATCCTTGGCGTGATCTCGAATGGGTACATGATGTACAAGCTGGGAGTGTGGAACTGGATCCGGTTGGTGGTCTGGTTGGCAATTGGACTGGTTGTGTACTTCACTTACAGCGTGAAGCACAGCCGGGTGCAGGCTTTGCAGAAGGGCAGTAGCCAGTGATCAGTGGCTAGTGGCCAGTAAATCTTTGGGCCCTCTGCGCGGCGCGGAGGGCCTTTTTGTTTTAAGATCGGTTGTTAGTTGTTAGTCGTTGGCCGAGACCTAGCCCTCTAAACTGCGCGGCGGACGACTAACGACCGACGACCAACACCGCCATGAAAATTGTATCCGCAGAAGAGATGCGAGCGATTGACCGCGCCACCAGCGAGCGCTTCGGCGTGCCTTCGCTCACGCTGATGGAGAACGCGGGCACGGCCGTGGCGGATTATGTGCTTCTGCATCACGCCGAGGCGCGGCGCATCGTGGTTTTTTGCGGCAAGGGGAATAACGGCGGCGATGGTTTTGTGGCGGCGCGGCGACTGCATCAGCAAGGCAGGAAAGTGCAGGTTATCCTTCTCGCCGATCCCGGCGAGCTTAAGGGCGATGCAGCAGCTATGTTTGGCAAGCTGCCGGCCCCTGCAATCGCGGTGTATTCCAGCGAGGAGCTGAAGGGTGACCGGGTGCAGCTCTCTTTGCGTGCGGATTTATACCTGGATGCGGTGCTGGGCACCGGTTTCAAGCCGCCGGTGAGCGGGCTCTATGCGGAAGCGATTGCGATCATGAATGCCAGCCAGGTTCCTGTGATCGCCGTCGACATTCCTTCGGGCGCGGATGCCGATGCGATGAACGCGCAAGCCGGGACCATTGCCCGCGCCGATGCCATTGTCACCTTCACTGCACCACGTCCGGCGCACGTGTTTAGCCTGCTGACCGAGGGATCTACTTTTGTGGCTGACATCGGCTCGCCGGAAGCGGCGATTGTTTCCGCGCTACAGCTGAATGTGATCACAGCGGGCGACGTTGGGCGGCTGATTGCTCCGCGCCCGGCAGAGTCGAACAAGGGCAGTTACGGAAGCGTGCTCGTGGTGGGGGGATCGCTGGGGAAAGCTGGCGCGGCGGCAATGGCGGGAATGGCCGTGCTGCGCGCGGGAGCGGGGCTGTCGACCGTGGCGACGCCGAAGTCGGTGCTGGGAACCGTGGCCGGATTTCATCCCGAGTTGATGACCGAGCCGTTGCCCGAGACGGATGCAGGCACGATCTCCACCACAGCCCAGGATCGAATCGCTGAATTGGCGAAGGGTAGGACCGTGCTTGCGGTGGGGCCGGGAATTTCGCGGCATCCGCAGACTGCGGAACTGGTGCGGAGTCTGGTGGTCGCACTTCAACTTCCGATGGTGGTGGATGCCGACGGCCTCAATGCATTTGAGGGCCGCACGGATGAATTGAATGGTAAAGGGCGCACCTTGGTGATCACTCCACATCCGGGAGAGATGGCGCGCCTGGTGGGATGCAGCATTCCTGAAGTGCAGAAAGATCGCCTCGGAGTAGCGAGGAAGTTTGCGCGCGAACACGAACTGATCGTGGTGCTCAAAGGGCATCGCACGCTGGTGGTGCAGCCGGACGGTGAGGCCTGGGTGAACACGACCGGCAATCCAGGAATGGCAACCGGTGGCACGGGAGACATCCTGACCGGCATGGTTGCTGGAATGATTGCGCAGCACCCGAAGGACGTTTTCATGGCCGTGCTCGCCGCAGTGCATCTTCACGGTCTTGCCGGGGATGTAATGCGCGAAAATGTGGGCGAGTATTCGCTGGTCGCGACCGATCTTCTGCAAGGCCTGCCTGAGGCCTTCCGGTGGACGCGGGAAGCGGCGCAGGAAAAGCTGGTGCGGTGGTGAGAGTAGAATTTTCGCGCGATCACGCGTCATCTCGAAGCTGGCAGGTGGATGGTCTTTCCTGAGGCCGCGGAACGCCGCGCGGCGTCCAATATCTCGGTGACCGTGACATTAGTATCAAGCGATGAGGGGCCATCTGGTTTCATTCCGTTCAACACTACGGCTCTGAGAAAAGACAGCGAGTTATCGTAAGGCGCAGGCAATGGTTTTGCCGCGATCTGCTCTTCCGCGCCGCCGCTGCGACGCACGCGAACGTCGTCTCGCTTCACCGTGATTACATAACCCGTCTGCCCATACACTTCCATATCCTTGCGGTCGAACGGCCAGTTCCATGAGGCTTGCACGATGGCCTGGGCCTTGGGATAAGTGAGGATGATGGTCGCTTCATCATCCACTCGCGGATAGATCTCGGGCTTAATCCGCTGGGTAACGGCGGTTACGGTGTCCGGGCGTTGACCATCCATCAACCAGGTCATAAGGTCGGCGCCGTAGCATCCGAAGTCGAACAGGGCGCCTCCGCCATTCAGCGTGGGGTCGGTAAGCCAACTTAAGAACTCAGGGCCGACACCGATTTCTTTAGGCCCGCTGTGACCGTCGTGGATAACCACCTTGCGCACATCGCCCAACGCCTTCTCGTGCACCAGTTCGTAAGCCGCCCGGTTGCTGCGGTACCAAGTCGTTTCATAGTTGACGAGCACCTGAATCTTGCCGAGGTGTGCGGCCTTCTCGATCGCCAGTGCGTCCTCTAAGCTGACCGCCAATGGTTTTTCCATCATGACGTGGACGCCGCGCCGGGCGCAGACTTCCACCACGCGCCGATGGTCATAAGTGTTCGTGTAAACGAGTACAGCCTGGGGATGGGTTCGGTCGATCATTTCTTCGAGGGTTGGAAAGAGCAAGCGTCGGTCGATGGCGAACTTGGTCGCGTACTGGGCAGCGAGCGCTTGGTCTGGTTCCGCGACGCCCACAATCTCAATCTCCGGATTGTGAAGCGAATGTTCAAGAAATCCCTGGACATGCCCGTGAACCAGACCGACAATGCCGACCCGGAGCGGAGTCTTATTATCCGCTGGCGCAGTCTGGCCATGGACAGGCAAGGAGGCGAAGAGCGCGAGAAGTAATCCCGAGACCAGAAAAGAGCAGCAACGCATAACGCACTCCGTTCGGGCGAGCGAGGTAATTCTCGCGATCGCCACAAGAGATCTTGTAAGACAGACGGCGAACAGGACATTGTATCAATAGTCAACACACCGCTAAGTGCTCTGGCCCCAGAGACTTGGGGCGCCTGAAACAGGCGCGTAGAGCGGGAATCCGGACACTCTGCTTCCGTAACCTATTACCTGTCCAGAAATGGTGCGACAGTACAGTCAGCTTATGACCCACTTCCCCCAACCGCACCCATCGAGGCGCGCGGCCCGGGTCCAGCTAGGAGCATCTGTCCTGGCTGCGATTCGTTTAGAAGACGGCCGTCGCACAAAAGCAAAACTCCAAACCATTTCCGTGACTGGCGGATTGTTGCAACTGTCAGGTTCGCTGGGCAACGGCTCGTTTGTCGAACTCGCGTTTCAAACGCAATCGGGCCCGGTACACGGCATGGCTGAGATCCTCAGCCCCTTGCGCAAGACAACGACTGGCGTGCTGCAGCCGTTTCGCTTCATCGCGCTCGAGGACGACGATCACCGCCGCTTGCGGACATCGCTCGAGCATGTGGTGGACCGGAGTCTGCTGGGACTGAAGTCATCGGCATTTAGCGTGCCGAGGACGATTTAGACCTCTCCGAAGCGGTCCTACCCTGGCTGCGCATTCTTGATCGTTGATCCGCGCTGGGCGCGACGCTCTCGCTATACTGGACGTGGCCTGTGCACGATGCGGCTGCGACCGGAACTCGGGAGATGACGCGGGAAATCACCACACACTCGGCAGAGGAGACAATTGCCTTCGGGCGCACGCTGGCGGAGTTGCTGGCGCCGCCGAAGCTGGTGCTGCTGCGCGGCGATCTCGGCGCGGGCAAAACCACGCTGGTAAAGGGAATCGCCGCCGGGTTCGAGGCGGCGGAAGAGGAAGACGTCACCAGCCCCACCTTCACGCTGGTGCACGAATATCGCGGGCCGCGAGCGAATCTTTATCACATTGATCTTTATCGCATCGACACCCAGCGAGAATTGGAAACGCTGGGACTGGACGACCTGCGCGCCGAGGGCAGCATTTTGCTGATCGAGTGGGGAGAGAAATTTCCGCGGTTGCTGCGGGAGCGGGATGTGGAGATTGCGCTGGAGCGGGACGGTGAGAATGGACGGCGGATCAGGATTGTAAGTTAACGTGTGGGTAGAGCTGTAACAGCCGGAACGAGGACCGCCCGCGCACAGGAGACAGGAGCGTTCCACTCACGCACCATCGAGAAGAGGATGGCGGCGGCGAAGAGAGCGAATACAAAACAGTTGGCTCGCATTCCTTTCATTATCCCATGTAGCGTTGACCTACGAAACTGAAACCTGCCGTCAGAACCCCATGATGTTGTAGCCACAGTCGACGTAAATCACTTCCCCGGTGATGCCGCTGCTGGCGTCGGAGGCGAGGAAGACTCCGGTTGAGCCGACTTCTTCCACTTCCACGCGGCGGCCGAGCGGGGCGCGTTCTTCGTGGCCTTTGAGCATATCGCTGAATCCGGCGATGCCGCGCGCAGCAAGGGTTTTAATCGGACCGGCAGAGATCGCATTCACGCGAATCTTCTTCTTGCCTAATTCATAAGCGAGATAGCGGACTGAACATTCGAGTCCAGCCTTGGCGACTGCCATCACGTTGTAGCGCGGCACAACCTTTTCGGACGCGTAGTAAGTCATGGTGAGGATCGATCCGCCGTCTTCCATCAGAGGCGCGGCGGCGCGGGCAACCGCGACCAGCGAGTACACGCTTACATCCATCGCGATGCGAAAGCCCTCGCGCGTGGTGTTCAAAAATTCGCCCTTGAGTTCGTCGGCGGGAGCATAGGCCACCGAATGCACCAGCGTGTGCAGCTTGCCATGGCGCTCTTTGAGCGTAGCGAAGAGGCGGTCGATTTCTTCGTCCTTGCTGACGTCGCACATGTAGCCTTCGGCGCCGGGCAGGGACAGGATTAAATCCTTGGCTTCCTGCTCCAGACGCTCGTTCTGGTAAGTGATGGCAAGCTTCATGCCGGCGGCGTGCAGTCCCTGGGCGATAGACCAGGCGATCGAGCGCTTGTTTGCGACTCCGAAGACGACGGCATTACGGCCTTGCAGATCGGAAGACATGAGTGCTCCTTGGAATGGGAAAGAATAACAGCGAAAGAGGCGAATTTACCACAGAGGCACCCTTCGGCTGCGCTCAGGGTAGGCTCCGACACAGAGAAAACCAAAGCCATACGCGAAAACGTCGATCAAGAGCACGCCACCACTAATTTCTGCGCTTCCTCACGAATCCTATTCCATGCCTTCTCGACGTGCCGGGCCTGCGTGTTCGTTTGTCCGACGCACAGGCGCAGAGTGAGTTTTCCATCCAGCCTGGTATGCGTGAGGAAGAGGTCGCCGCTGCGATTCAGGCGGTCCATGATGGTTTGATTCGCCGCGTCCCCACCTTTGTGGCGGAAGCAGACCAGGTTCAGGGGCGCCGGTGCGGCGAGTTCGAAGTCCTTGTCGTCGCGCACCCAATGCGCGAATATCTGCGCCAGTTGCACGTGGCGGCGGATATGGTGCTGTAGGCCTTCCACGCCATAGTGGCGGATCACGAACCACAATTTGAGCGAGCGGAAGCGGCGGCCAAGCTGAATCTGCCAGTCGCGATAGTCGATGACCGCGCCAGATTCCGTGGCCTGGTTGCGCAGGTATTCCGGCAGAATGCTTAGCGTCTGGATGAGCGCCTTGCGGTCGGCAACCCAGAAACAGTCGCAATCGAAGTTGGTGAACATCCACTTATGCGGATTGAAATTGTAGCTGTCAGCGAACTCGACACCGGCTTGCAAATGGCGGAATTCCGGGCAGAGCGCGGCGGTTCCTGACATGGCTGCATCCACGTGCAGCCAGAGATTGTGCTGACGCGCGACGTTGGCGATCTCGGAGATCGGGTCCATTGCATTCGAAGATGTCGTGCCAAACGTCGCGCACACAAAACAGGGAACCAGGCCGGCGTGCTTGTCGGCTTCAATCTGGCGGGCGAGAGCGTCGGGGCGCATCGCGAACTTCTCGTCGACCTCGATCAGGCGAAGATTGGAGACGCCGATGCCCGCGATCATGGCAGCCTTTTCCAGAGACGAATGCGTCTGTGTGGAGGCGTAAGCCACGAGGCGGCCGTCGCATCCCTTCTGGTTGCTGATGTAGTTCGTGGCGCGCTCTCGTGCGGCCAGCAGGGCGCAGAGTGCGGCGCTCGAGGCGGTATCTTGAATGACGCCGCCGCCGGTGCTGGACGAGAGAAATTTCTCTGGCAGACCGAGCATGGGCACGAGCCAATCGAGCACATGTGTTTCCAGTTCCGTGCAGGCCGGACTGGTCGACCAGAGCATGCCCTGCACGCCGAGGCCGGAAGAGAGAAGATCGCCGAGAGTGCCGGGGCCGGAGGTGTTGCAAGGGAAGTAGGCAAAGAAATTCGGCGACTGCCAGTGCGTGACGCCGGGGAGAATCAGCTTCTCGACATCTTTCAGCAACGCATCAAAAGGCTCGCCCTGCGCCGGAGGATGCGCCGGAAGCGAAGCGCGAATCTGTCCCGGTTTCGCCTGGGAGAGCACAGGGAACGACTCAATACGGGAGTGGTAGTCGGCGATCCAATCGATCACGGCATGGCCGTTGCGCCGGAATTCCTCGGGTGTCATGTGGAAGGATTTTTCGTTGGACATTGTCCTCCGGGAAACTACTAGAGCGATGTGAACTCGCAATACTAATCTTGGCGCAACCGTCCGAAATACAATCGTGTCTTGTATTCGAATGTGGCTCGGCCCTCAACCGCGTTCGCGTCGAAAACGCGTCGCAACTCTCGCAGCATAGGCGCATGTTGGGGATGCTCCGGCCCCGGCGCATACGACGACGATAGCAGACGGCCTTCGATTCCCGCGTAGTCGAACTCCTGACGCATCTCAAATACTCGCGCTTGAAACGGAGCGGGATCGAAGAATTCGTTAACGGCGTCGGTCGTATGCTCATGGCGAATGTCCTGGTAATCGGTGCCGTAAGTCAGCAGTAACTGCTCGTAGTCGCGGAGAAACTCTGTCGAACCCGTGAGGCGCTCGTTCCACAGCAGCACCAGCCATCCGCCGGGCTTCAGAATGCGAACGAATTCGTGCCTTGCCCGCTCGCGGTCGAACCAGTGCGCAGCTTGCGCCGCGGTGACGAGGTCCACGCTTTCCTCCGCTAACGTAGTCGCCTCGGCGGTTCCGGCAACGCTGGTGAACTTTGGAAACGCTGCGAGCAGTCGCTCGCCCGCTTGCCGCATTTCGGCATTGGGCTCTACAGCGAAGACCGGGTTGCCATTTTCGAGCAACATGCGAGTCCAGATGCCGGTGCCGGAGGCGATATCGGCAGCCACATGGCTGGGCGCGAGGCCGCACTCGGCCTTCAGGGCCTGGATAACTTCCGCCGGATATCCCGGCCGATAGCGCACATAGTTTTCTACGCGATCAGAGAAACGGCTGGTGGCATTGGAAGCAGGCATTGGAGTTTTGAATGTGGCAAGTTTTTTCATCTTGCCAGAAAGCCATTTTAATTGCAGGATAGGGATATTGTCCCCCCGCTGGCTTCCCCTACGCCTCCGGCCCGAGCGACTTCGGTGAGAACAATTTGGTGAGACTATAGAGAAGAAAAAGGGAAATCCTCCTCCGTTAAGTGCGATACCATTCCAGCTGAGCCATGAGAGTCACGGGCAAGTAATGAGAGTCGTCATAAAAGTCGGCACCAGCCTGATCGCTCCTAGCGGTCAGATCGACGCGAACCTGCTGCGCGCCATGGTAGATCAATTCGACCTCAGCAAAAACGAGTACCTGATCGTCACTTCCGGCGCAATCGCGGCGGGCATGTCCGGACTAGGATTGCGCAAGCGGCCCAGCGGCGTCCCCGGCATGCAGGCCTGTGCCGCCGTGGGCCAAAGCAAACTCATGCACACCTACGAGCGCCTGTTTTTCGGCAAGAAGGTAGTGGCGCAACTTCTGCTTTCGAGCGACGACTTTACTTCCCCGGTTCGCTACCGCAACCTGCAGAACGCGCTAGCCGAACTGCTTTCCCTGGGCGTCGTGCCGATCGTGAACGAGAATGACAGTGTCTCAGTGCGCGAGTTGGAGGGCGCGTTCGGCGATAACGACGAACTGAGCTCGTTGCTGGCCACTGCCGTTAAAGCCGATTGGCTGCTGCTATTGACCAACGTGGATGGATTCCTGGTTCCGAATGGAAGGAAGAAGCCTCGCCTGCAGCGTGTGATTCGCAAACTGACTCCCGCGCTGGAAGCGCAGTGCAACGGCAAGAGCACGCTGGGACGCGGAGGCATGATTTCCAAGTTGCGCGCCGCCAAGCTGGCTAGCGAAGGCGGCGTACACGTGGCTATCGTGAATGGACGCCATCCCCAGGGCATCACCCTGGGCATGGAACGCAAGATCGGAACCTACTTTCCTCCTCAACAGGGGCGAGGCTGATGGCGTTGACCATAACAAACTCGATTTCCACGCAAGAGAAGCTGGTGCGCGCACGCGGTGCTTCTGCGAAGCTGGCAGTGTTCTCTACCGACGAAAAGAACGCGCGGCTGCTGGCGATCGCGGATGCGATTGAAACGCAAGCCCAAACGATTCTTGCGGCGAATCGCGAAGACGTGGAGAGCTCCGGACTCGAAGGCGCCATGCGCGACCGCCTGCTGTTGACACCGGACCGAATCAAAGACATGGCGCAGGGTGTACGCGAAGTGGCTGCACTCGACGATCCAATTGGCGAGACTCTTGCGGAATGGACACGCCCGAACGGCCTGCGCATCCGCAAGCTGCGCGTGCCCCTGGGGGTGGTGGGAATCATTTACGAATCGCGGCCGAACGTTACTGTAGACACGGCTGTGCTCGCTCTGAAGACCGGCAATGCGATTGTGTTGCGCGGCGGCAAGGAAGCGGCACACAGCAATCAGCGGCTGGTGGAGATCTTATCTGCTGTCCCGGGAGTGCCTGAAGGCGCAATCGAGCTCCTCGATTCCAGCACGCGGCAATCGGTGCAGGAACTCATCAAGGCCCGTGGGCTGGTTGATGTGATTATTCCGCGTGGTGGTGCGGGTCTGATCGCGTTCGTCACCGAGAATTCCTCGGTGCCGGTGATCGAAACCGGAGCAGGGAACTGCCATATTTTCGTGGATGAATCCGCCGATCTCGAGATGGCGGACCGGATTGTGATCAATGCGAAGACGCAGCGCCCGTCCGTGTGCAACTCAGCCGAGAAGCTTCTGGTCCACGAACGGATCGCGCCGGAATATGTTCCGCGAATCGTGCAGAAGTTGATCGAGGCCGGCGTGGAAGTTCGTGGAGACGGGAAGTCCCGCAGCCTTGCAGCCGGGCTGGGCGCTGGATTAAAGATCGAGCCTGCCGCCGAGCAAGATTGGTACGAAGAATATCTGCGGCTGTGCATGGCGGTTCGCGTGGTCGCGAACGTGGACGAGGCCATTGCCCACATCAATTGCTATTCCACGAAGCACTCCGACTCCATCGTGACGCGCGATGAAGCGAATGCCCGCAAATTCCTGCGCGGCGTGGATTCCGCCGCTGTCTACTGGAACGCTTCGACTCGCTTCACCGATGGCGCGGAGTTCGGCTTCGGCGCCGAGATGGGCATCAGTACGCAGAAGCTGCACTGCCGCGGGCCTTTCGCGCTGGCGGAGCTCACTTCTTCGAAGTACGAGATTGTGGGGACGGGGCAGGTGCGGTAGATTTTTCAACCTCTGGCATGGGTTTCCCGGTGATTGGAACCGAGCCCAGTGCGAAGTAGTAATCATGGTTGATGCTCACGTCACTGAGGCCACTGTTTCCTACTGCGGTGATCTTTAAAGGTGTGAACTTCTTGCGCGCACGTCTGTATAGCCTAGCACCCGCTGTGCTACCTTACTTACTTTCCCGGCGGGAGCCTCATGAGATTGGTCTCATCAGTTCTTCTTTCCACCATCGTTCTACTTTCTTCTCTACCCACCAGTGTCAGCGGTCGTGCCCCCGAGTCTTCCGCCGCGACTCAACCCATCTTCGGTTTTCGCGACGCCACTGCCGAAGCCGCCACTGAAGCCCGTTTTCTTGCCGTACCCGACCCCAAGCTGGCAGAAGAGCACCTGCGCACTCTGACTCAAGCCCCGCACATGGCGGGCACCGCCGAAGACAAGGCCACGGCGGACTACGTAGCGCAGAAGTTTCGCGCGGCGGGGCTCGACACCGAGATCGTCGAATACAAAGTTTGGATGAATTATCCCCTCGAGATTAGCGTGGACATCACCGCGCCCGCCGGAGTGGAAATGCACGGTCCCACGCGCGAGCATGTCGACGGAGATCCTTACGACAATGATCCCCGCGTGGTGATGCCGTTCAACGGCATGTCTCCATCAGGAGATGTTGAAGCGGAAGTGGTTTATGCCAATTACGGCACGCCGGAGGATTTCGAGAAGCTTGAGAAATTGAAGATCGATGTGCGCGGCAAGATCGTGCTGGTGCGCTACGGCCAGAACTTCCGCGGGGTGAAGGAATTCATCGCGCAGGAACATGGCGCGGCGGGAGTGATTCTTTACTCGGATCCGTTCGACGATGGCTGGCGCCGCGGCGATAAGTATCCCGACGGGCCCTGGCGGCCGGATACCGGCGTGCAGCGCGGCTCGGTGGGATACATGTTCGAATTTCCCGGCGATCCTACAACGCCGGGTGTGGCCTCGGTGCCTTCTCTCACAGACAGCAAGCGCACCTCTCCACAACTGTCGGCGCAGATGCCGAAGATTCCGGTCACGCCACTCTCCTACCATGATGCCTCGCCCATTCTTCAACATCTGGGTGGGCCTGACTCGCCCCGCGAGTGGCAGGGTGCGCTGCCTTTTACCTACCACGTGGGGCCGGGGCCGGTACGAGTCAAGATGCATCTCAAACAGGATTACCAGTTCCGCACGCTCTGGGATGTGCTCGGCCGCGCGCGCGGGAGCGAGTTGCCGGGCGAGTGGGTGGTTGCAGGTAACCATCGCGATGCGTGGGTGTATGGCGCGGTCGATCCAAACAGCGGCACGGCGGCGATGCTCGAAGCCGTACACGGAATCGGCGAGTTGCTGAAGTCGGGTTGGCGGCCGAAGCGCACCATGATCTTCGGCAGTTGGGATGGCGAGGAAGAAGGCCTGATGGGTTCCACGGAGTGGGCCGAACAGAATGAATCCGAATTGACCGATGCCGCGGCGTATTTCAACATGGACGTAGCTGTCTCCGGGCCGAAGTTTGGCGCTTCGTCAGTGCCGAGCTTGAAGCAGTTCTTGCGCGACGTGACCAAGGCCGTGCCCAGTCCGAAGGGTGGGACGGTCTACGAGGCCTGGCAGAAGGGTGATCAGCCAGGTTCTCCATCAACGCAGTCTCCCGGGGACGCCGTTGGGGACACGCGTCGCGCGCCAGCCGCGCGGGCCAAGGATGACGTGCCGGTCGGCGACCTGGGCAGCGGCTCTGATTACAGCGTTTTCCAACAGCACCTGGGTGTGCCCTCAAGTGACATCAGTTCCACCGGGCCCTACGGCGTGTATCACTCGGTGTTCGACAATTTTGCCTGGTTCAAGAAGTTCGGCGACCCGGATTTTGTCTACGAACAGCAGATGGCGAGGGTATTCGGCATGGAGGCATTGCGCATGGCCGATGCCGAAGTACTGCCTTACGATTACGAAGAGTATGGCAAGGAGATTGCCGCTTATCTGGACGCGGCGGGGAAGCGGGCAGCACACAAGTTCGGCGATCACGCGCTTGATCTAAGTTCGGCTGCTGCCGCCGCTAAGCACTTTCAGGAGGCAGGGGCAAAGATTCTGTCCAAGCAGAAGAATCCGCCGCGAGATCCGGCGCGCTTGAACCTGGCGCTGCGCAATGCGGAGCGCGCTCTGCTGGTGCCCGATGGACTGCCGCACCGTCCCTGGTTTCGCCATGCCATCTACGCTCCCGGCGAATATACCGGCTATGCCGCGGTGGTGATTCCGGGAGTCAACGAAGCTTTGGACAAAGGGGATGCCGACCGCGCGCGCTCGCAGTTGGCAGTTCTAACCGCCGCTCTGGAGCGCGCGGCCAAGGCGCTGGAGGGATATCGGTAAACCCATGACCTCTACCCACGCTCTCGGGCAATTCCTGCGCACACTGCCACACTCGGCCGTGGCCACGTTTCTAGCGCTGTTTCCTATCGTCGATCCCTTCGGTGGAATCCCGATCTTCTTCACGATGACGTCCTCCTGGACTGCCAAGGACCGCAGAAATACCGCGGTGAAGACTGGTCTCTGGGTTTTTGTCATCCTAGTCACGTTCTTGTTTTTCGGCCGCTTCGTGCTGCATTTCTTCGGCATTTCATTGCCCGTCCTAAAGATTGCTGGCGGACTGATCGTGGCCAACACCGCCTGGGGCATGGTTACGTCTCATGCTCGCATCACGCCGGAAGAAACCAACGAAGCACAGGACAAAGAAGACATCTCCCTTACCCCGCTCGCGATGCCGCTCATGTCCGGCCCGGGAGCCATCGGCGTGGTCATGGCGCTCGCGGCAAACGTGGATAACGCTGCTTCGTATTTCGGCATGATCATTGGAATCGCCGGGATTGCGCTCACCGTGTTGCTGTTCTTCTGGTTCGGGGGGCCGCTGGTGCGGCGGCTGGGGCCCAGCGCGGTCGGAGCCATCAACAAAATCTTTGGCTTTCTGATTCTCGCCATCGCCGTCCAACTGGTGTGGGATGGTGTGGCCGACTTCCACAACTAACGCCGGAATTTTCCTGGAACCACGGTCGCATCCCCCTCGTATCCCAAACCAGCGCCCGTGCGCCTGGGAGGTGCTCCATGCCGGGAAGGTCTTTCATTCGTTCGGCCATGCTCCACAAAACAATCATCGTCTGTCTTTTGTGCGCACCCTTGTGCGCCGCTTCGGACCACTGGAACGACTGGAACTACGAAGAGACTCACGACCAGGCCCGCGACTTCGTCGCTGGCGGCATGGTTCACGTGCGCCTGAGCGTGGGCGACCTGCACATCAAGCGCAGCGACTCCAGCCAGATCCGCCTGCACTATACGGTCAAATCGCGGCGTGAAAGCCGGGTGAAAGAGGCGCACGTGGATTTCGAGGTCCATGGCCGCAACGCCGAAATCGAATTCCACGCACCAACCAGCGGCAACACGCAGTTCGATGTGGAACTCGATGTGCCGCAGAACACTAACCTCGACGTGCATGAGAAGGTCGGTGACCTCACGGTTGAAGACATCGAAGGCGACAAGGATCTAGATCTGGGCGTAGGCGATATTCGGATCGCCGGGGGACGCTCGGCCTATCACCTGGTGCGCGCCAGCACCAGCATCGGCGACGTCAGCGGCCCCGGCGGTTACGACGAGAGCGGCGGCTGGCTGGGCAAGACTCTGAAGTATCACGGCGACGGCAAGTACGAACTGCGAGCCCACGTCTCGGTGGGCGATATTACGCTGGAAGGAAAGTAGAGCTTTCGCGTTGTGCCGATCGAGAAGCGGGCACCCGCATCTCGCGGGGCTCCCACCCACGACCGGACAACCGCTGGGGTAATATAATCCGAAAGAGCGGCCTGCGCGCAGGGAGAAAGGCATCAGTCGATGGCAAAGGCACGGACGCTCGCCCTACTAGTTGTCGCCGCACACTGGATCGTCGCCATCTGGCACCTGTTCCTCGCGGCCAAGGTTCTTCCCGCCCCAAACAACCACGTCAGTGGTCTAGCTATTATTTCGATAACGTCAGGGCACGCGGTCGTGTCCATTCTGTTATGGAAGCTCAGCGATAAAGTTGCTGGGTTTGTCTCGTTGATTTTCTTTCTCGCTGCCATGAGTGCCGATCTTTATGAGCACTTCCTGCATGCCTCTCAAAACAACATTTTCATGGTGGCGCGCGGCGATTGGACCGCCATCTTTAACCTAAGCATCTTCATCCTGCTCGCGCTGGAAATCGTGGGATGCTTGCTTGGAACTATCGTGCTCGATGGCAGGACGAGGAACAACAAGTCAACTCCGGGACTTAATTCAAACGTCAGCCGGCAGAGCCCGAAGCTTCTCTCCGGTCAATTCGGGTATGCGGCCAATGATTTCGGCGAGATCGTTTAACGCCCTTTGCGTGTAGAAGATCCGGTAATCCACTTGGGCAGCAGCTTGCGGACTTCTTCGGCGGCGGCGCCTGGCCCGTGTAGAATAATCTGGTTATGGCGGCAGACAAACGACATGCCCATGAACTGATTGATCGATTGGCCCCGAGCCAAGTTCCGGCGGTGGTTGGGATCCTCGAGGCTCTGCTTGATCCCGTGTCTCGCGCCATTGCTAATGCTTCAATCGACGACGAACCGGTCACGAAAGCGGAAGAAAAAGCTCTCGCCGAATCGCGCGAATGGCTGAAGCATAACCAGGGCATCCCCCATGAGCAGATCTTAGCCGAACTCGGGATTACACAGGAAGAGATCGACAACTACCGAGACCCTAAGTGAAACGGATCGTGTGGACCGATCCGGCCAGGCTCGATGTCCGGGGCCTGAGCAAACCAGTCGCCATGCAGGTTCTCGCTGCGCTGCATCGTTTTGCGGAATCAGGCGTGGGCGATGTGAAGCCCTCCAAAGCAGAGAAGAACTTCGGCTGCGCATAGGCGACTACCGCCTCTTCTTCGTTTGCCCAGACACCGACACCATCGAGATTCGCCGGGTCCGTCATCGCGGCGAGGCCTATCGGTGAGGTGTTTAACGGTGCCGACCTTTTGCAAAGGAGGCGAGAAGTGGGCACCCGGCGGGAGAAGGATCGTCGTTTCCAACGCAACAAGACGGGATACAATTCGGCGTATGACTTGCTATTTGGGCTGGGTCGCCTGTCACGCTAGAGAAATCTGGATTGCCGTCGGACCGTTGGCTGGCGTGATCATCGGTTCGTATATCGCCCGTCGGACCCAGCGGAAACATTGGATTGCGGATAAGAAAAGGGAAGAATATCGGGAACTCATCACGGTCCTCACCGGCGCGTTTAACAGCATGCGCCGCCGTGGACACGTGAAACACGTACCTACCTCTGAAGAACAGTTGCACATGATGGCTGCGGAGGATCTGGCCAAGATCACAATCAGCGATCGAATATTTATCGAGCAGGAAGTGCGAGAGATGAAAATTCTCAATCGATGGATGTCGCTATTGGACCGCTTCAACGCCGATGGAGATATCAACGCTATGAGTAACGGTGTCGGTGATATCAAGGCGAACCTGGTATACGCAGCGCTGCAACTGCTGAAGTGAGGCTCATCGAGCAGAAATTTGGGGCTCACCAGCACTATTTCTCTTTGATTTTCTCCGACAATTCGCGAAATTCCTTGGCTTGCTTGTGGCTCGCCTTTATTTGCAACTCTGCGAGCTGTCGAGAGTTCTCGGTCGTCAGCATCGGGGCCAAGGCCTCCAGTTCTGTCGCTACTTCGTGGGCGTGATCGGCCTCTTTCAACATCAATTGTTCAAATTTCCGGACTGCCTCGTGGTGATCCATAGACCTCGCTTCAGGATAGATCCAAGTGCGTGTTCTACTTCAGCGTCACTAGCCTGTCCACCAACTCCGAGTAATCTTTCTTCTCAATCCCGTGCACCTGCTTGTTGTACTCGTCCACTTTCGATGAATAATTCATCGAGCAGAATTTCGGGCCGCACATCGAGCAGAAGTGNNCCAATCGAATTTGTAGCGGGCGTGGCTGAGGGCGTCATCGCGGTCGCGTGCGCCGGGCCGTCCGCGCGCAATATCAGCGGCATGCGCGGAGATCTTGTAGGCGATCATGCCGTCTTTCACGTCTTTTTCGTTCGGTAACCCTAAATGCTCTTTCGGCGTGACGTAGCACAGCATGGCCGCGCCGTACCATCCGATCATGGCTGCACCGATCGCCGAAGTAATGTGGTCGTATCCCGGAGCAATGTCGGTAACCAGCGGGCCCAGCGTGTAGAACGGCGCTTCGTAACAAAGCTCAACTTCTTTTTCTACCTGCTCCTTGATCTTGTCCATCGAAACGTGGCCCGGGCCTTCAATCATCACCTGCACGTCGTGCTCCCAGGCGATTTTCGTCAGCTCGCCCAGAGTTTTCAGTTCAGAGAACTGGGCTTCATCGCTGGCGTCGGCAACGCAGCCGGGACGCAGGCCGTCCCCGAGCGAAAAGCTGACGTCATACTTCTTCAAAATCTTGCAAATGTCGTCGAAGCGCTCATAGAGGAAATTCTGCTTACGGTTGTGAGCCATCCACTGCGCGAGAATTGCGCCGCCGCGGCTCACGATCCCGGTAATGCGCTTCGAAATCATCGGCAGGTACTGGATCAGCACTCCGGCGTGAATCGTCATGTAGTCGACGCCTTGTGCGGCCTGCTCTTCAATCACTTCGAGCATCACTTCGGCGTTCAGGTCTTCGACCCGCTTCACGCGCGCAATCGCTTCGTAAATCGGGACGGTACCGATGGGTACCGGAGAATTGCGCAGGATAGCTTCGCGAATCTCGTGAATCGCGCCGCCGGTGGAAAGGTCCATCACCGTATCGGCGCCGAAGTGTACGGCGGTATGCAGTTTCTTCAGTTCTTCTTTGATCTCCGAGGTAACCGCCGAATTGCCGATGTTGGCGTTGATCTTGCACAGCGACGCTACGCCGATCGCCATCGGCTCCAGTTCCGGATGGTTGATGTTGGCGGGAATAATCATGCGGCCGCGCGCCACTTCGTCGCGCACCAGTTCGGGCGCCAGTTTTTCGCGGTGGGCCACGTAACCCATCTCTTCGGTGACAACACCCCTGCGCGCATAGTGCATCTGCGAAAAATTTCCATCGGTATTCTCTTGCTTGCGCCGAGCAAGCCACTCGGCGCGGGGCTTGGGCGCGCTGTAGCCGTTGTTGCCGTTTCCGTTCGTTGGTTGGATGGGAGTCATGACCGGGTTGGCTTCGTCAGAGTTCATCCGGGAATTATACCGTCTCCGCGCACCCAGTGGGCACAAGCTATGGCATTTGCACGGCGCATCCCATCGAAGTGCCGCCTCCAGGGCCTTGCGCCCCGCAATGAACCCGGAATGTGGTCCCGTCCCAAGCTTCCATCCTTGCCCACATCGACAGCCGGGCTTAGAATCTCATCCGTTCCTAGAAAAGGAGAAGTCTCGTATGCGCGTGTCCCGCCTCTTGCCGGTTTGGATGCTTCTCGTGACTGTCGGCGGCTTCGCCCAATCCGCTCCCACCCGGCCCGCTCCCGGATTCAGCCTCGATACCATCGACAAAACGATCGATCCCTGCGTGGATTTCTATCAATACGCCTGCGGCAACTGGATCAAGNNGCGACCTCTACGGCTCCTGCATGGACGAGAAGGCCGCAGACACAAAAGGCATTGCCCCGCTGAAGCCGGAACTGGACCGCATCGCCGCCGTGCAGGACAAGACCGCGCTGATGGACGAGATCGCGCACCTGCACCTGATCGGTCCCAACGCGCTATTTAACTTCTATTCCGCATCCGACTTGCACAATGCCGACCAGGTCATCGCCTACCTCGACCAGGGGGGCCTGTCGCTGCCTGACCGCGACTACTACATCAAAGAAGATGCCGATAAAGCGGCGATGCGGCAGCATCTTGTGGATTACGCGACCCAATTGTTTACCCTGGCCGGCCAGACCCCGCAGCAGGCGGCCCACTCGGCGCAAACCGTTCTGGTGGTCGAGACCATGCTGGCGGTGTACTCGATGGACCGCACCAAGCGTCGCGATCCGAAGAACCGCGATCACAAGATGAGCCGCGACGAGGCTGTCGCGCTCGGACCCAACTTCTATCTCAATCGCTACTTTACCGCGATAGGCGCGCCCAACTTTACCCAGCTCAATGTGACGAATCCGGACTTCTTCAAGGAGGTCAGCGGTGTCCTGGAAGCCGAACCTCTGGACGCGCTCAAGACCTACGTGAGTTGGCACGCGTTGAGCGCCGCGGCTCCGTGGCTTTCGCAACCCTTCGTCGATGCCCAATTCAAGTTCCAGCAGAACCTCACCGGCCAGAAGGAAATTCGGGCACGCTGGAAGCGTTGCGTCAGCCTTACCGATAACGAACTGGGTGAGGCGCTGGGGCAGAGATACGTCGACGTAACCTTTGGTCCCGACGGCAAGCAACGCATGCTCAAGATGGTGGACGCTCTCGAGAAGTCTCTCGCGGAAGACGTTCACGATCTCTCCTGGATGAGCGACGAAACCAAGAAGCAGGCCAAGGTTAAACTTGACGCCATTCGCAACAAGATCGGCTATCCCGATGTGTACCGCGACTACAGTTCCGTGGTGATCAAGTCTGACGACCTGCTGGGCAACGTGGCGCGCGCCAACGAATTCGAGTCCAAGCGCGACATCGCCAAGATTGACAGGCCGCTCGACCGCAAGGAGTGGGGCATGACTCCGCCCACGGTGAATGCCTATTACAGCGGCTCGTTCAACGAAATCGTTTTTCCGGCCGGCATCCTGCAACCACCGTTCTTCGATAAAACAATGGATGACGCCGTCAATTTTGGCGGCATCGGCCTGGTGATTGGCCACGAGCTCACGCATGGCTTCGATGACCAGGGTCGCAAGTTCGATCCGCAAGGCAACCTGCACGACTGGTGGACGGAGAAGGATGGCAAAGAGTTCGAGAAGCGCGTCAGCTGCGTGGCCGACGAATACTCGAGCTTCGTTGCTGTCGATGACCTTAAGCTGAACGGACGCCTAACGCTGGGTGAGAACACCGCCGACAACGGGGGCGCGCGCATCGCCCTGGCGGCACTCGAGCGCTTGATCGCGGAGGATAAGACCGGAAAAGAAGGCCAGAAGATCGACGGCTTTACGCCCGAGCAGCGTTTCTTCCTGGCATTCGCGCGGGTGTGGTGCGAAAAGCGCCGTCCGGAGTTGGCGCGCACCAGCGTGCTCACCGATCCTCACTCGCCGGGCAAGTATCGCGTCGATGGCGTCGTGCAGAACATGCCGGAGTTCCAGAAAGCCTGGGGATGCAAAGCCGGCCAACCTATGGTGGCCGATAACGCCTGCCACGTTTGGTGAGGTCTTCGGTTTCAACGAGAAAAGGCCCGGCTCAATGCCGGGCCTTTTCTCACTCCAAATTGACCGAAAGATCGTGGACAACAGGATCGTCGAAGAAGCGAAACCTTGCTGGCCGCTAGTAATTGTTCTGCACGATCAGGTGATCGACGATGCGATGCGCTTCATCGATGTGATGGAGGGCGCGATCGCGCAGACCGCGTACGGACGGATCATCCTCTTCGCGTGCGATGTCGTTGTGCGCCTTGTCCAGCAATTCCAGCGCGCGATGAAAGCGGCCGCGGCGTTCCATTTGCGCATCGACCGGAGGATGGTCGTTCAAATTCTTCCCGTCGTCAATCGAAGCCCTCTTAATCTCGTCGATCGCTCTGTCGATCTCTTCGATGGCGTGCTGTTCTTCCTTATCCATGTGATAGGTGGGGGCCAGGTTTTCCAGATGAGCGCGCGCATGCCGCAGGTCGGTAAGCGCGTGCAGGTACGCCGGATGCCTTCCCGGTTCGTCAGCGAAGGTGAGCGCGGCGCAGACAGCCACAAAAAGCGCGAGTAAGGCGCAATGTCGTACAGTTTTCATAGTCTCCTCAAGGCCTTTCGGCCAGAATGAACTCCTTTAGTACTGAACCCGGAACTGCAGGTTTTGACTCGCCGAATTCTATCGGAGGCTGCGGCACCGGGGAGGTTACTTTAGGGCATGACCGGCTAAAGTCCTTATCTGCCGTACGATTATGGCGATTTACGCTTCCCCGTGGACACCGTGAGAATGGTCGCGCAGAGATCTTTTTCGGAGCGTGACAAAGTCGCCGGCGAAGATGACGACAAAATGACAAGCGATTGACGGCGCGATGACAATCGCTCGTCGCGCATCCAGTACGCTCGACCCATCTCGAGCGAATAACCCCTGCGAACTGAATCAGTGAATCGACCGCCGATTGTTTCTGCGGTCAGGCCGTGGGACTGCCCTGCGCAGACATCGGCTAGCTCGTCAATCGAACAGGAGCAAAAACATGAGCAAACTTTTCACATACGCACTGGCGATCGCCGTTTGTCTGGGGACGACAGCGATGCTCGCCAACAACAACCGCAACCTAAACCCAACCACAAACGCCGAAGCGCTGCTTGCCGCCGATGGAGCGTTCCGCGACGGACTCTACCTTGGCAGACTCGCCGCCGAAAACGGTCAGCAGTTGCACCCTGCCGTTGGCCGTTGGTCAGACGAGCAGGACCGCGCCAGCTTCTTGGCCGGCTATCGCCGGGGATATGACGAATCGCTGGCCCACGTAGAGCCATAGAAACAAAGTTTGCCAAATATGAATTCTGAATTGAGGTGAAGTTGTCATGCATGCGAACAAGTTGGCTTCCCTATTTGCTCTTGCTGTGGCCATTTGCTTTTCCACGCCTTACACGGTCACTGCCGGAGGCGCTCCTCCAACCCCAAGCACCAGCGGCGCTAACGTAAAAGGCATCGTGAGATTCGAAGGTACGCTGCCGAGGCCCAAGCTGATCAGCATGTCTGCGGATCCGAGCTGCGCCAAGCAACATCCATCTCCCGTGTTCGCTCAGGAAGTGATGACGGATGCGAAGGGCGAGTTGCAGAACGTGGTGGTGTTCGTTGCCGAGGGTCTGGGCGATCGCACATTCGACGCTCCCACGCAGCCGATTGTCGTCGAGCAGAAAGGTTGTATGTACCAGCCGCATGTGCTGGCGGTGCGGGCGAATCAGCCGTTGCACGTGGTGAATGAGGATCCCACATCACACAACATCCATCCCACGCCGGCGAACAACCGGGAATGGAACAAGGCCGAACCGCCAGGAACCAGCATGGACGAGTCGTTTGCGCGGGAGGAGATTGCGATTCCCGTGAAGTGCAACCTGCATCCCTGGATGCACGGTTACATCGCGGTTTTCAAACACCCGTATTTCGCGGTCACCGGCAAGGACGGCAGTTTCGATCTCAGCAGTCTTCCTCCTGGAACTTACACCATCAAAGCGTGGCACGAGAAGTTGGGTACATCCACGCAGACCATCACCATTGGCGCGAACGAGACGAAGGAACTCAGTTTCGTGTTCAAGGGAATGTGAAGGCAGGCGAGCGATGCCCACACTTCAACCCAGGCGGCTGCCGATCCCGGTAAGCGAGGCGCAGGTACTCATCACGATCTGTGACGACGACGTTGCTTTGGCGCGCAGCGAGGCTTCGTACAACTACCGGCGCGCCGAAACCGAGAGAGAAGCGGCTTTCTGGTTCGGCGTGCTCGAAGCGCTCATACCGGACCGAAGGCCGCAAGCTTGAACCGTGACGCTGGCGGCCCGCAGACGGGAAGAGTGCAGTCCGCTTCGGTGCTCGTCTTCAGTGCTTGCCTTCAGTGTTTGTCGGCTGTCTTGAAGCCTTTGCGGCGTTGTTCGCTGTAGCGGTGCAGCGCGTCGAGGATGATGGGATAGGCTTCGCCCGCGGGGCGTATCTCGTCGACCTCGACGGCCTTGCCTTCGAGTTGTTTGTAATCCTGAAAGAAGCGGCGCAGCATGATCATGCGGTGCGGCGGCATCTCGGAGGCCTCGTGGTAGGAGTTGAATTCGGGATCTTCGGTGGCGATGGCGATGATCTTGTGATCCTGTTTGCCAGCGTCGATCATGGTCATCAGTCCGATAGCGCGGGCGTGGATGATGGTCAGCGGCACGACCGGTTCCTGGCAGAGCACGAGCACATCGAGCGGATCGTCGTCTTCCGCCAGAGTCTGCGGGATGAAGCCGTAGTTCGCGGGATAGTAAACCGCGGAATACAGGATGCGATCGAGCTTGATCAGTCCGCTCGCTTTGTCGAGTTCGTACTTCACACTCGATCCGAAAGGGATCTCGACCACGCAATCGAATTCCTGCGGGAGCTTGTCGCCGGGTGTTACGTCGTGCCAGGGATGAATCATAGGAATGTTGAACTAATCTATTCTAACGGACGATGTTGGGACCTTGTTTGTGGGCTGCTACCGCGGCATCTTCCGCCGGATAATCGAATTGCGCGAAAGGCGCGTCGGCTGGCGGATTTTCTTTTTCCCAGTTTATTGTTCGCTGGATTGCATCTTCGATTGCGACTGGTTCCTGGTAGTCGAGTTCCCGGCGGATGCGTGCCGAACTGGCCGTCCAATGCTGTGCGGCATTGCCGGGCCTCAGAAGATGGGGCGGCGTGTGCTCAACGGGCAGGATTACGAATTCACCATTCCACTGAATTGCCGAGGAGATCTTGCGCGCCCATTCGAGTTCGCTGAAGGACGGCTGCTCGCACACATTGTAAATGCGCCGAGCCGCGCGTTCGTCCGTTGCCGCCAATGCAATGGCTGCGGCAACGTTTTCGACGTAACCGCGGGGCGAGCGCCATGCGGCCAGCGCCTCGGGAAAAATGATGTGGCATCGTTTGTCGGAGATGCGCTTCACCACGGGATAAAAGCGATGCAGCGGATCGCCGGGGCCGTAGACCATGGGCAGGCGCAGCACGGTCCCGGGAAGTTCGCGGTCGTTCATCACGACGCGCTCGGCGGGAATCTTATCGTAATCGTCTGTGACCCAGGCGAAGGTCTTGCGCAGAATCTGCAAGTTTTCGGGCGGATAGGGATGCAGGGTGCGTCGCAACTCCGACTCTTCGGTAAGGGGCAACTCTTGCAGCGGCCCAGTTTCGGTGCCATGCCTAATGCCTATGGCGCGGTAGACGTCCATGCTGCTCAGCATGACGAGGCGCTGGGCGGCGCCACGGAAAATTTTCATCAGCTCCTCCGCCTGCGGAGCTGAACTTAGGGTTAGGTCAATTACAACATCCGGAGTGAAGCGTTTGAGTTCGTACGCGCCGGTGGTCAGTTGGTTGCGGTTGCCGCGAAGCTCTTCCGCGCCGGCGGGTGCGGGCTTCGTGCCGCGGTGAAACACCATCACGGCGTGACGCCGCTGGATTAGCTGAGCGGCGACAAATCGCCCGATAAAGCCATTCCCGCCGATTAGCAGAATGCGCATACGAGGCAATTATGACAGGGGCTGGGTATAGTCGAGCTTGACGACTTCACGTATTGTGAAGTATTATGGGGAGTGCATATCGTGACGCGCAGGCATCTGAGCGAGGCGATGGAGCGCTACCCGGATGCGGCGAACGAAATCAAAGCGTGGGTGGGCATCGTTAAGGCGGTCCGTTGGCACAATTTTGCGGAAGTGCGCGGCATGTTCAAGGATGCCGATCCGGTGGATGGCTACGTGATCTTTAACATCCGACAGAACCGGTACAGGCTGATCACCGTCGTTCACTATGCAAAGACAACGGATGAAAAGCGGACCGAAGGGCACGTCTACATCCGATCTTTCTTAACGCATAAGGAATACGACCATCGCAATAACTGGGATAGGAGGTTTGGAGCAAAATGAGCACAGGGCTCGCAAGACCTGCGGAAATGATTGCGAAGGGCGCTCCCCGCGTCATCCACAATGATGCGGAACTTGAAGCCTATACCGATGCTCTCTTCCAACTGACGGCGCTGGAAAACCCGTCCCGCTCTGAAGTGGAGGCAATCGAACTCCTAACCTTGCTGGTGGAACATTATGAGCAGGAGCATTATTCTATTCCCGCGGCTGATCCAGCTTCAGTTGTTCGGTTTCTCATTGAACAGCAGAACCTGACGCAACGTGACCTGATTCCTCAATTTGGCACGGAGAGTGCGGTTTCAATGTTTTTATCAGGGCAACGGAATCTGACCGTGGAACAAGTGCGGAAATTGAGTACTCGATTCAGGCTTCCTGCCGATGTTTTCATTGCTAAGAGGGTCGTGGGTACAAGGGCATAGTGCTTATCCCGTTTTGAAAGGCAGAAGATGGGGCCTGTCTCTGTTGAAAGAGCATCTACCTCTGGAATCTTGATTCTGGGCTTGGGGTGGATTAGAGTCTTAGGAACGCGGCAACTGTGGGGTAGCTTCTATGTCCAGTCAAGGCAAGACTTATCTTAAGTTCGGCGCGGCCACGGTCGCGATTTTTTTCCTGCTCGGCTACCTCGCTTATACCGGGGTGCAGGACAGCAAGAGCTACTACGTAACCATCAGCGAGCTGCACAAGATGGGGAACGGGGCTTACTCCAAGCGGCTGCGGGTGGCGGGAAATGTGCAGCCGGGATCGATCCGGCGCGTTGGGACGCATGTGCAGTTTGTGCTGATGGAGCAGGATCAGTTGCTCTCGGTGGATTACACGGGAACCGAGGCGCCTCCGGATACTTTCAAAGACGACTCGCAGGCGCTCGCCGATGGCAGCTTTGGGCGGGACGGCGTTTTTCACGCCAAGGCGTTGCAGGCCAAGTGCGCGTCGAAGTACGCGCCCAAGCAGCCGGGGAATTCGATGCAGGCGGAGCCGGCCAAGAGTTGAGCCGAGGGCTGCTCGGGGCGCCGCACGCAACAAACCAGGATTCCTCACGGCGCAAAGAACGCTTGTTCGGATTGACAAGCAAACTGGCAGTACGCTGTTCTGTCCTCGTCCTGGCATCCTCGACTTCGCCTCACGCTTTCGCTATCTTCTACCTTTACCTTTCAAAGTAATCCCATGACTGTGAGCGCTCCAGAAACCTCGGTCGCCGCATCCATCATCGTCGTTAGGAATTTAGTCAAGCAGTTCGGGCGCTTCGCGGCGTTGCGGGGAGTGAGCGCGGAGTTTGGGGCCGGCAAGTTCCACGTGATTCTCGGCGACAACGGAGCAGGGAAGACGACGCTGTTGCGCGCGCTGGCGGGATTGGCTCATCCCACACGCGGCGAGATTTCCATCCTGGGTAAGACACCGCACGAGGCCTGCCGCGAGATCGGCTACATGGCGCATCCGTCGCTGCTTTATGACGAGATGAGCGGAGCGGAGAACCTGCGCTACTTCGCCCGCTTGTATGACATTGCCGGGGATGAGCGCTGCGATGAGGTGATTCGTCTCGTGCGGCTCGATCCGGAGCTGGCGCGGCCGGTGGGGAAATATTCGCAAGGCATGCGGCAGCGGATGTCGCTGGCGCGGGCGATTTTGCATGATCCGAAGATCTTGTTGCTGGACGAGCCGTTCTCGAATGTCGACGTGCATTCGGCACGGGAGATGGTCGGTTTACTCAAGGGCATGCGCGATGCGGGGAAAACGATTTTTGTAGTCACTCATCAGGCTGCGCTGCTGGAAGGTGTGGCCGACGAATTTGTGTGGATGCGGGCGGGGCAGATCGTGGAGCGGACAGCTCACCTTACGCCGGACGCTCTTACCCCGGACCCTCCCCGAGCGGGGGCGCAATGAGTTCGCTCCGATCGATCACGCTGGCGACGTTGACGAAAGATATCCGGCTGGAGTGGCGGTCGCGGGATGCGATTAACTCCATGCTGTTCTTTTCGCTGCTGGTGGTGGTGATCTTCAGCTTCTCTTTCGATCCGAACGCGGAGGAGTCGCGGGAAATCGCGGGCGGGCTGATCTGGGTCGCCTTCCTGTTCGCCGCAGTTGTTGCCCTGAATCAGACGTGGGCGCGCGAACTGCGCAATCAGGTGCTCGATGCTTACCGCGTGTCTCCGGCTCCGGCGAACGCGTTGTTCCTGGCCAAGGCGCTGGGCAACTTCATCCTGGTGAGTGTGCTGGAAGCGGTGATGGCTCCTTTGTTCGTGATCTTCTACAACCTGCGTGCGCTCGGTCCGGCATGGCAGTTGATTCCTGTGGCTTTGCTGGGAACGTGGGCGCTGGTGGTGAATGGAACGTTTTTTGCGGCGATGTCGTTGCGCACGCGCAGCCGCGAAATCATGCTGCCGCTGCTGCTGTTTCCCATCTCGATTCCGGCGGTGCAATCGATGGTGGAAGCCACGCGCATCCTACTCGCGGGTGACGGTTCGGCGCGCTTCTGGATCGTATTGCTTCTCACCTACGATGTGGTGTTTACTACAGCTTGTCTGGCGTTGTTTGAAACCATCCTGCAAGCGGAATGAAAAGAGCTTTCCCCATCCTCGCGGTGCTTACGGCATTGCTGCTGGCCTACGCCTTCTATGAAGCGATCTGGGTCGCTCCCATGGAGCGGACGATGGGCGACGTGCAGCGCATTTTCTACTACCATGTGCCTTCGGCCTGGACGGCTTTCTTGCTGTTCTCGGTGAACCTGGTGGCTTCGGTGATCTACCTGGTCCGGGGAAATGCCAAGGCGGACGCGGTGGCACTGGTATCGGCTGAAGTAGGCGTGGTGTTCTGTACGGTTGTGCTGGTGACGGGCCCGATCTGGGCGCGGCCGGTGTGGGGCATCTGGTGGACCTGGGACATTCGCCTCACCACCACTCTGGTTTTGTGGTTGATTTATGTGAGCTATCTGGTCTTGCGGAAGTTTTCCGACAGTTCGCAGACTCCGAAGCTCGCGGCGGTGCTCGCAATCTTTGGCGCGCTTGACGTGCCGCTGGTATATTTCTCGATCTGGTTCTTCCGAACCCAGCATCCGCAGCCGGTGATTGGCGGCGGCGGATCGATCGATCCTCGGATGTTGCATGTGCTGCTGATCAACTGGCTGGCGTTTTCCTGCTTCGCCTTTCTGGTGTGCTGGTCGCGGTACCGCCTGGAGCTGTTGCAGCGGGAAGTTGAAGAAGCGGAAAGCCTGGAATCGCTAAGCGGAGTGTCGCAATGAGCTCCATCAAATTTCTTTACGCCGCTTACATTGCCACCTGGGTGATCCAAGGGCTTTATCTCGGCAGCCTGGTGCGGCGCTACGGCCGTCTGCGGCAGCGGATGAAGGATCTGGGCAAGGGGAAGTGAAAGAAGCGGGCTTCGGGCTTCGGCTTTCGGGCTTCGGCAATGCAGACGTTAGTTCGTCATGCCCCGCTGCAGTGCGCTGAGGAAATCTGTGCTGCCGCTGGAGCGGAGGAATTCGTAATCCTCGATCATGGCGGCGGTTCCGATGCGCAACGACGGCAGTGGAGAATCCACGCGGATGACGCGTGCCGTGAAGCGTACGCGGACTGCGTCGGTGAGCGTGATGTGCGGTGGAAAGGTGAGAGTGACTTCGCAGCGGGTTCCCGCAGGGACCGGGCGATCGAGGTAAAAGAAAACGCCGCGCGCGCTCACATTCTGGGTTTCAGTTTGGAATTCGTTCTCTTGATCGGCGTTCGTTTGATCCAAGTTCGTGCGCTCTAAGTTCGTCTGATCCAAGCCCGTCTGATCCAGGTTCGTTCGATCCAGACGGACCACTGCCGGCAAGCGCATATCGAAGCGCCGCATCATCCGCCGTTCATCCGGTTGCGTATTTTCCGAAAGCATTCTTCCCCAAGAAAGAACAACGTCAAATGCAGAACGGAATCAACAGCCCGGCTGGGAGGCAACATTCCCGCCCTCGCCCTGGGGGCAGGCCCTGATAGAACTCAACTCTATCGAATTGCCAGCGGTTTGCAAGAGCAAAAAGACTCATGGAACTCATTCTGTAACCCATTTGAGCGCTTGCAGGACTGATCCGGGAACTTACGACAGCGCAGGCTCCCCATAGGACTTAGCAAGCCCGCTGCCATCCAGTTCGATCAGCGCCCCTGTATCTGCGAAGACAATAAAGAGTTGTTTGCTTGACGGGTCGAGGCGTCGCTCCCCGCAGCGCAATGCTTTGCAGAGATCGTCCCTGCCGCAGTGATCTGCAATCCTCTTCATTCCACTTTCGTGCCATGGTCCGGCATCTTTCCGAGTCCCAAAACGCATCTCACAGCACTTGGAGCGTGCGGAGAAGCGGAGGCGCGCTTGACTTGGCTATCCGCCAGATGTTTAAGTAGTTGTTTGTTTCCGCCAAGTTCCTAAGTGACATGTCAGCAGCGGGCGGTTTCGCCGGCGCCGAGCGAGAACTCGTGCGTCGTTTCTACTCTCTCCAAAATGATCAGATTGCAGCGGAGGAAAAGCGTGATGGGAAATGGCCGTGCGTCGTCGGCAAGAAGCTCGGAAAGCTCGAGAGGCAGCTTGGTTTGGGTGCGTGGCTTGGGAGCTGCATTTGTCCTGCTATTGGCGGGGTGTGGCCTGCTCGGATTGAGTTCCCTCCGGAACGCGCAGAAGTCTCTGTCTCAGGCTCCCGTTTCCCCGATTCTGTCGGCTTTCGGCAAAGCGTCATCCGATAGCGCTTCCTTGAAATCCAAGCCGGACGCGCGCGCGCTTCTCGGCCAGTTGCCCATGATCTTCGAGCCGAACCAGGGCCAGACAGATTCCACGGTGAAATTCGTGGCGCATGGCGCGGGGTATAGCCTTTTGCTCGATTCGACAGGCGCGGTGCTTGCCATGCAGACCGCGCATCCGGCCTCAGTCGGTCAAAGTGGTCCCAGTCGAAGCGTGGAATCGCTGCGCATGACGCTGGTCGGCGCGAACCCGGCGGCAGCCGTTGCCGGTAGCGACCCGCTTCCCGGCAAGAGCAACTATTTCATCGGCAATGACCCGCAGAAGTGGCATACCGGCATTCCGCAGTTTGCAGGAGTTCGCTATCAGAGTGTCTATCCCGGAATCGATCTGGTTTTCTATGGACACCAGGGCCACCTGGAATACGACTTCAAGGTCGCGCCCGGCGCCGACGCGTCACAAGCCGAATTGCAGTTTGATGGCGCGAGCAAGCTGGAACTCCGCGCTGGCGATCTGATTCTCACCGGCAACGACAACAGCGTGCGCCTGCAGGCTCCGCGGGTTTACCAGCGCATCGGAGACCGCCAGCAGCCGGTGGAAGGACGCTTCGTCCTCCGCGCCGCCAACCGCGTGGGTTTCGAGATTGGCGCCTATGACCGCGCAAGGGAGTTGGTGATCGATCCCATTCTCAACTACTCGACCTACTTCGGCGGAGGCGGTTCAGAAACTTCGCCTTCCATCGCAGTGAATGGTGATGGCAATATCTACCTCGCCGGATCGACTACTTCCTCGTCAGTCACGGCCCCACCCGGCCTCCCCACGAACCTTTCGACTGCGACCCCGTACCAGTCCACGCTGAACGGCGTGCAGAATATCTTTATTCTCGAACTGAATCCGAACCTCGGCGCTTCCGGCATTCTCTACCTCACTTACCTCGGTGGCAGCGGGATTGACACCAACGTTGGGCTCGCGGTCGACGGCTCGGGCACTGCCTACGTCGCCGGCACTACGACCTCGCCGAATTTTCCCTTTACCAGCGGCGCATTCCAATTCACGCCGCAGGCCGGCAGCACCGGCACCTCGCACGTGTTCGTGAGCGCGCTGAGCGGACTGGACAACCTGCAGGGTGCCGTCCCCCAGTTGAAGTACTCAACCTACCTTTCCGGCGATGGCACGGATGTCGCGAGCGGCATGACCGTCGACAACAATGGAGACGTCTTTGTCACCGGCACTACGACTTCCACCGATGTAGCCACCGGTTTTCCCTCGACTGCCCTGCCTGTGCCTTATCAGCGGACCCCGGCGTCCGGTTCGGCCATCCAGTTCTTTGTGACCGAGGTCAATACCAACAACATCAGCGCGGCCAGTGTTCCTTATTCGACCTATTTCGGCGGAGGAAGTCCCAGCCCTGCGATTGCCATCGGCGGTGGCATCGCGGTAGACACAACCGGGAACATTTACTTCAGCGGTACTACGAATTTCTATAACAGTCAGGAAAGCCTGAGCGGCGGCGGCGCCCAGGCTACAGATTTCCCCATCTTGAACGCCTACCAGCCGTGCCTCGATACGCCTCCGCCCACCACCATCACCTATCCCGTGTCGTGCACGCAACCGACCACGACCCCGTTCCCGACCGACGCCTTTGTGGCCAAGCTGAATCCCGCCGCCGCCCAGACCGGCAGCGCCCAGTTGCTTTTCTCTACCTATCTTGGAGGAACCAGCAACGATTCGGGACCGGCCCTTACGATCGATAACGGGGCCGCCAACATCTATCTCACCGGATCGACGAATTCGAGCGACTTCGTCCTTCCGATCTCCATCGCGCCATTCCAGATATGCCTCGATACTCCGGTCAACCCAATCCCACCGGCAACCTGTTCTGTGACCGGGGGGACGACGGTGCCCACCGACGCCTATGTGGCGCGGCTGACCAATCCCACCGTGACTACCGGAAGTACAACTATTGTAGGCCTTGAGTATTTTTCCTATCTGGGTGGAACCGGAAACGATAGCGGGCTGGCAATCGCTGTGGATCCGGCAGAGGGCGCACTGATAACCGGCGCCACCAGTTCTACAAACTTCCCGGTCAGCACCGCGATTGGACCAATCCAGAGTACCCTCAACGGCGCGCAGAACGCCTTCTTTGCCCACATCTTTACCGTGACAACTTCAGGCTCGAACACCGTTGGTTCCTACGTCACCTATTTTGGCGGCAACGGTACGGATCGCGGCACCAGCATCACGCTCGATCCCAGCCTTAACACCTATTTTGCCGGCGATACCACCTCGTCCAACCTGGAGACGGAAAGTCCGCTGCAGGCGCAGCTCGATGGCCCCAGCGACGCATTTGCGGTCAAGCTGCGAACCACCAGCAGTTTGTGCATTGCGACCTGTCCCGCGCCAGTGGTCTCCCCACCCGGCGGATCAGTAGGTGCCGGCACGGCGGTCACTATGACCTTTACCGTGCTCAACCAGGGTCCGGACCTGGCTACCGACATCACCGTAACCGGCAACCTCTTCTTCAGTTCCTCCGATAACTCATCGGCTACCTTCAGTAGCGGTACAGCTGGATCGGGCACGTGCAGCGCGCCCACCGGCGGCATCGTGACTTGCACCATCCCCACGCTGCAATCCGGTTCCACTGCATCGGTTGTCTTTGTGGTGACGCCAAACGGGATAGGCAATGGTGAGTTGACAGCCACGGTAGGCAACAGCAACGATACCAACGCCCAGAACAGTGCCACGGCTTCGTTCACGGCGACCACTTTTTCGGCGAGCATCGCCCCCTCCGCCGCCACCGTGGCAGCCGGTAACACCGCGCACTACTCTGTGTCGGTGAATGCCAGCCCGGGGTTTGGAGCCAATGTCTCCCTCAGCTGCAGTTCTCTTCCGGTGGGGGCGAGTTGTGGCTTCAACCCGGCCACGCTGACTTTCAATGGGAGCGGAAATCAGTCCAGCGCGCTCAGCGTGACCACGACCGCGCGTCCCCCTACCACGATCACTTCCACAAGATGGCGGGGCCCGGTTTATGCCTTGTGGCTGATGGCTCCGGGAATGGCCTTGCTTGGGCTCGGGGGCAGCAAACGCAGGCGGAATCGCATGCTGGGCTTCCTCGCGCTATCGACCCTGTTCGCGCTTGTCCTCCTGTTGCCGGCTTGCAGCAGCCAGAAGCAGCAGCCGGTTGTGGCCGGAACTCCTGCCGGCACCTATCCGCTCACGGTCACGGCAACTTCGGGCTCGAGCACTCAGAGTCTTGGGTTCAGTCTGACGGTACAGTAGGGACGGTACAGTAGGCGGCGAGAGGCTTTTCTTGGTTAGCCGGGGAAGAGTAATTCCGGCCAAAGGCCGAGTGGCTGAGTCTACGCTCCGGCGGAAAGCTTGTGGTGGCTCTTGGCCTCGGCGATTCCGTATTGCCGAATCTTGTAGAGCAGGGCTTTGTAGCTGATCTGCAGAAGCCCGGCCGCTTGCTTGCGGTTCCAGTTCGTCTGTTCGAGCGCTTGCCGGATGGCTTCGCCTTCGGCTTCATCCTTGGCGGTGCGGGCCAGGGATTTCAATCCACCGCCGGCTTCTCCAGCCCTCGCTCCGGAATCGAGGCGCGCGCTGCCGCCACCGTTGCCGTCGAGCCGCGGCTGCAGCTCGGCCGCCGCCAGATTCTCGTCACCCAGGATCAGGTAGCGCTTCAAGAAGTTATTCAGCTCCCGCAAATTGCCCGGCCATGAATGCGCCTGGCAAGCCTCGAGCAGGTGGGGCGAAAGTGGAAGCTGCGGCCGCGCATATTGTTCGGCCATGCGCGTCATGAAATGCTTCAACAGAATGGGGATTTCTTCTTTGCGTTCGCGCAGCGGCGGCAGTTGCAGGGTGAACGCGTTGAGGCGGTAATACAGATCTTCGCGCAGCCGCTTGGTCGCCAGCGCCTGGGGAATGTCAATGTTCGTCGCCGCCAGGATCCGTACGTCCACCTTGATCACACTGCGGCTGCCCAGCCGCGAGAATTGCTGGTCCTGTAGCACGTGCAGCAGCTTGGCCTGCAGGGCCGGCGGCATCTCGCCGATTTCATCGAGCAGGATCGTACCCTTGTTGCACAGTTCGAACTTGCCCGGCTTGGCGTGCGTGGCGCCGGTAAA
>PMXH01000596.1 GCA_003165855.1 Acidobacteriaceae bacterium
TGCATGGATCACCTCAATGATACAGAGGGTTTTGGAATTCGTTTAAGTCGAAGAAACAGCCGGCTCGCGACCGTGGACGAGAGCTTCTGCTGTCCTGAACATCTGGTAAGCGGTAGTCCAATGAATTTCGATGTCGCGGCTCTCCGCTTCTTCAGCCAGCCAACGGTATAAGTCGCTCAGCCCGTGATGAAGAAGCGGCTCAAGATTTCTCTCCGCCGCTCCGTGGGTATAGAGCTTTAGAAAAAGATCTTCGCCGATGGTGGGCGCCAGATCGAACCATTGCTTTGCACGCGAACGCGTCGGCATATCGTAGCCGGCGATCTCCCCCGTTTCAAGGCGCGGCATCAGTCGTCCGCCAAAGCGGACGCCGACTGGTCCAGTGATCATGAGTAAGTCGCCGCGTCTGCCTCCGCCCACCGAGGCTTCAATGCCGTGATCGAANNTTCGTGCACCAGTAAATCTGGTTAACGATGCGCGACTGGGACGGTCCGGGAATAGCAGGCATTGTGAAATCGGCGTAGCAGCCTAAGTCGCGCAACAAAGCGATTTCGCCGTTGACACCGCAGAACATGCCATCCGGGCGCGCGTTATCCAGTGCCCAGTTGCCATGTATGAATCCGAAAACTGTACGCCCTTCATGCTGGCGAAGCAGACCGTGATCATTTGCAAGCCGGGAACAAAACTCAGTAATCTTCCTGCTAAAAGAGTCGCGCCGGCCTATATCGTCATGGATGTGCGCTTCATCGTGATGAATGTGCACTTCGACATCGCCGACTCCAAGACGAACCATCTCCGCAAGGCCTTCGAGCAAATCGTGCCGGTAACCTTCCTGAGGGTAGAAGAAGCTGTGCTGCGGGACGCTGGCCGGCGGCGTCTCTGTGGAGCGTCATCGGCGATGCGCGGCCACTGGTCACGCCAACGCCCTACACAGTCCAGCGCTCTCTCAACCGTTTCAACCTTGCCCAGAGGCTCGTAATGATCTGTGATGGCAATCCAGGCACGCTTGGGCTTTGTGGGCCGCACGCTTTTTCGTAGACGATCTTTCAGGTATGGCAGCAGCCAGATTTCCGTATGTCGAGGTAGGTTCATTCAGTGAACTTTCACGTTGCATGTCCGGACCGTCATGCGTGCAACGGCTGCAGTCAATCCACGCTTTTTTGAAGTATTGGGAACCCTGTTCTTATCTGTCAATTCTCTCTGCTTTCACTAGCGCTTACTTTTCTTGACACCGGATTTCAACTCCGTGACTGTTACGAGAGGTCTCATCAAGCCGTTGCAGGGATCAAGGCTGCAAGGATTTCCGAACCCTGTCGTTGATGGTTTTAGCGATGATACGTACAGCTGGCTCGATGCCAATGCTTTCGTGACTGGCCTCGATCCCGATGCTTTGAATGGATCCACTCACGACCGGCTCCCACCCGAGGAACTGGTCGAAATAGGGATCCGCGAAACGCTCTTTGGCCCAGAAAACGATTACGTCACCGCCGAAGGGCCGCGGAATGAAGTCATTTGTGACACCTCGGCCCCAGCGCTCCATCGATTCCATGATTTGAATCGTGCGGCCCGCGGAAGCGGAAATGGATTTGAGGCCCTCAGGCAATTCCTCGAGGGGTTCCTTCTGCGGTCCCTTCCCTACGATGCGCTCGCCATGAAAGTACATTGCCTTGAGGCGTCCCCAGGCATAGCTGAACATTGCCGCCATTTGCATGTGGCGAATTCTGCGTGCATGGAAAATGGTACGTCGATAGCAGTGATGCAATAAAAGGGAAAGGGACTCTCCCGTTGATAGAAATCGGAGTTGCGCAGGATTCGTGGAGTCGACCAGGACCAGGGCGGATACCTGCTCTCCAGCCTCCTCAAGCATGCAAGCCATCTCAAATGCCACAAACCCGCCAAAGCAGTATCCCCCAAGGCAATAAGGGCCCTCTGGCTGCACCTTGCGGATTTCATCGAGGTAAAGGCGTGCTGCTTCTTTCAAGGATGCGCAAGGTTCAGAGCCATCAAGTCCCTTATTTTGGATGCTGTAAAATGGCACGTCTTTATCCAAAACCTTCGCCAGAGGACGCATGACGAGGGCAGTGCTTGCGGGCGCACACACACAGAAGAAAGGCATGCACGCCGGACTACCCGGCTGCATCTGCACTAGAATCGGCTGCTGGTCGCCTTCGTGGCTTTCCACCCAGGCAGCTAGGCGCGCGATGGTGGGAGCTTCAAGCAGCACACTCAGCGGCACGGCCTCGCCGCGAACGATCTCTTGCGCGCGCGAGAGGAGCCTGACCGCCAGCAGCGAGTTTCCGCCGAAATCGAAGAAGTTATCGTGTCGTCCGACGTTGTCGACCTTGAGTACATCAGCCCAGATTCCGGCCAATATGGTCTCCAATTCGCCCTGGGGTGGCTCGTAATCCTGTATTGGAGAAGCGCTGCGATCGGGCGCCGGCAGCGCCTTCCGGTCGATCTTGCCATTGGGTGTTAGCGGCAATGCCTCCATGCGTACATAGGCCGCCGGTACCATGTACTCGGGCATTGTTGTGGAGAGGTGCCCGCGAAATTGTTCCGCGCCGATGTTGCCCTTCTCCCCTTCAAGCAGCGACACCGCGTAATAGGCCACCAGCCGTTTGTCGCCCGGTGTATCCTCACGCGCGATCACCACTGCTTCGCGCACCCCGGGGTATTCGGCAAGACGCGCCTCAATCTCTCCCAATTCGATCCGGTAACCGCGGAGCTTTACCTGGTGGTCGATGCGTCCCTGGCACTCGATATTCCCGTCGGGCCTGTAGCGCGCGAGGTCGCCGGTGCGANNAAGCTCTGGACGATTCAGATAGCCGCGCGCCAGTCCGTCGCCCGCAATGAATAACTCGCCCGTCACTCCAACCGGTACCGGCTCTCTGTGCGCATCCAGAATGTAGCACTGCGTATTGAAGATCGGGCGGCCGATCAGGATCGTCTTGCGGCCGTCTGTTACCTGGTAGCCCGTCGACCAGATGGTCGTTTCCGTCGGTCCATAGAGATTCCATACTCGATTCACGACGGGAACCAATTGCACTGCCACTTCCTGGGGCATGGCTTCCCCCCCGCAGACCGCCTGCAGGTTGTTCTTGCCGCGCCAGCCTGCATCGAACAACAGCCGCCAGGTCACCGGAGTCGCCTGCAGAAAAGTAATGTCGTGCCGTTCCAGCAGTTCCTTTAGTGCGTTGCCGTCCGCTGTTGCTTCAAAACTGGCCAGCACCGTTTGCGCCCCAACCATCAGCGGCAACCAGATTTCAAGACCAGCAATGTCGAAAGAGATTGTCGTCACCGCCAGCAGACGGTCGCGACCGGTCAGCTGCAGCGACTCGCGCATCGACCACAGGAAATTTGTCAGAGCCCCACGCGGTACTTGTACCCCCTTGGGCTTGCCCGTTGAGCCTGACGTGTAAATCACGTATGCCAGATGCTCGGGTCTCACTGCGATTGCAGGATTTTCGCGGCTGTTCGCTTGCCAGCCGTTATCTTCCAACTCGATGATCGTTCCTGCGAAGGCGGGCAGTGTATTGCGAAGACTCTTTTCGGTTATCAGCAACCGTGAGCCACTGTCGCTCAGCATGTAGCCCAGCCGCTCTGGAGGAAACATTGGATCAAGCGGCAAGTAAGCAGCGCCGGCCTTGATGATCGCGAGTAACGCCACAATCAAGTCCGTTGACCGCGTGAGGTAAAGGCCAACAATCTGGTCTGGACCCACGCCCTGCTTGATCAACTCGTGGGCCAGTTGGTTTGCGCGTGCATTCAGGTCCCGGTATGTCGACCGCTGCTTGTCACAAACCACCGCAACGGCATCCGGGGTTCGCTCCACCTGCTGTTCCACCAGCTGCGCCAGCGGAACGTCTTTGGGATATTCGGTCCGGGTGCTATTCAACTCACGGAGCAGATGATCGCGCTCTGTCTCAGGCATTATCGACAGACGATCGATGGCCTGCGTGTCGTCGGCGATCATGGACCGAAGAATGTTCCTGAAATATCCCAGGTAACGCTCGATCGTAGCCTGCTTGAAGAGCGAGGTGGAGTACTCGAGGCCGCCCGATATCGTCTTGCCTGACTCCCGCAGTTTGAGTGAAAGATCGAACTTCGACGCCCTATGCGGGGAGGACAGAGACTCAACTTCGAGTCCCGGCAGCTCATACCTTACCTCGGGTGTGCCTTGCCACGCGAACATTACCTGGAAGAGAGGACTGTGGGCCATGGTGCGCGCAGGCCTTGCCAGCTCTACGACTCGCTCGAACGGGATTTCCTGATACTGTTGCGCGGTCAAGGATTTGTTCCTTGCCTGCAAAAGCAGCTCACTCACGCGTGGCGAGCCGCTCAGGTCCAGCCGGATAACCACGGTGTTTGCGAAATAGCCAATCAGGTTCTCAATGTCTTTGCGGTTGCGGTTCGCCGCTGGAAACCCTATAAGCACATCCGTCTGACCGGAGAGTCTGCTCATCAGCACCGCCCAGGCCGACAACAGGGTCATGAACGGCGTAACATGATGACGCCTGCTGAAGGCTTTCAACTGATCCGTCTGTACTTCGTCCAGCACAAACCGCTCAAATGCTCCAGCATAGTCATACTCGAGTGGCCTTGGATAATCTGTTGGCAACTCCAGCAAAGCCGGGGCTCCCGCCAATGTTTTCTTCCAGTAGTCGGCCTGTTCTTTCTGATCATCGCTTTCGATCCACCTCTGCTGCCAGACCGAGTAGTCGGGATACTGAAACTCCAACTTCGGCAATGGGTCTTGTTCGTCGCGAACAAATGCGCCGTAAAGCGCATTCAGTTCGTTGACCAGAATGTCCATAGACCAACCGTCGCTGGCGATGTGGTGCGTGGTGAGCAACAATACGTGCTCGTCTTCTGCAAGCTGGATCAATCGGCCGCGGATCACAGGGCCAGTCTCAAAGTCGAAGGATTCACAGGCTTCCAACTCGGTCAGACGCTCAAGCTCTGCCTCGGCGTCGCTGCGCTCACGCAAATCGTGTTCGACAAGCAGAAATCGGCTGTCTTGGACTGGCGTGATCCGCTGCACAGGCTTTCCGTTGTCGCCGTTGAACGTCGTGCGCAAGGCCTCATGCCGGATGAGAATGCGATCAAGGGCTCTACGAAGAGCGGTGCGGTCGAGATCGCCCTTCAAGCGCAGGCCCATCGGCACGTGATAGGCCTCGCTCCCCCCCGGCATCTGTGCCAGGAACCAGAGCCGTTGTTGGCCGGATGAAAGAGGGAACTTGTCAGCACGTTTGGTGCTCGTCCTGTCCTGAGGCTCCGGGACGGTCGCGTTGGATCCTTGTCCGTGCGCTCGATTGACATCGAGCGCCACGGGGTCAAAAGGCGCCGGAGGATTCTTCCGGGGTTCAACGCTGTGCGCGGGTGCGTCTTCTTTCCCACGCAACGATTTCTCAAATGAGCACGCACCGTACGAGGTCATTGCCGCACAACTTTCCAGGAGAAATCTCTCAATCGCAATTCCGTCTCAGATCGTTCCAATTTGCCTAATCAGATTCAGGGGGTACCGCTGATTTTACCACTCATGAGTTGGTTCAAGGATGGTCCGGCGATCGATTCCTCCGCTCCATCCCAAGCAGTTTACCTAACTCTAGGGGCGCACCGCGGGGGTGACAATGCACACTTTGTGTGAGGTCCGTTCGAACCTTAGTCACATGCGCGGAATATCGGCAATCCGATACAAAGATGGCCTGGCGCCGCCTCCCGGATTGAAGCGCCAACCTTGCTGACACAAACGAGTTATTGTCGCTCTTGCGGCCCGGCTTTAGACTCATTGGAGCGAACTGTGATTGGTCAGCTGGGGATCCAAATCAAACGAATCCAGCCACTGAGCACATTTTCTTTTTGGGGCTGAGTCAGAAAACTCGATGTATTCTCCACGGCGCGACTAAAAGCGCGTACTCTCAAGATTCGATTTCTGTGCGGGTTCCAGAATGGACTGACGATGGCAAAGAAGGCAGGTTCCGGTGGAAAATTCGGGCGGCTGGCGCGAGCGCTTCGCTGGAGCGGCGCCTTGTTTGTGTCCTCGAAACTTCCGCCGCGAGATTCACTGCTGATCGTCAACTACCATCGCATCGGGAATGCCGAAGAAGATCTATTCGATCCGGGCGTTTTCTCGGCAACCGCAGAAGAATTCGACGAACAAATAAAGTTTCTGAAGCGGAATGTAGATGTTGTAACTCTCGATGAAGCTTTGGCCTTCGTCGACGGCACGCAGAAAGACAAGGCCCGCCGCTGCCGGGTATTAATCACTTTCGACGATGGGTATCTGGATAACTACGAGCTCGCTCATCCGATCCTGCGGTCGCATGGCGTGCAGGGTGTCTTTTTTCTGGTGACGAGCATGGTTGGGTCTAACCGCATTCCTTGGTGGGACAAGGTTTCTTACATGATGAAGACCGGGCGAAAGCGCCGCTTTTCTCTGCATTACCCTGCCAACCTCGAGGTCGACGTCGATCGGATCGGCATGGCGGAGAGTTTGCGATCCGTTCTGAGATTGTATAAAAGGCCTGAGAATACCGATCCTGCGCGCTTCATGCGCGAAGCAGCAGAAGCGATCCAAGGGGAGGAACCACCCACGACGGTACGGCGATTCTTGAATTGGGATGAAGCCCGCCAGATGAGCAGAGAAGGTGCGGCGATCGGCTCCCATACGCATTCGCACAATTTACTCAGCCACCTGGGGCCGGATCGTCAATATGAAGAACTCGCCAAATCGCGGGCAATCCTGAAGGAACAACTTGGCGTTGTTGCTGACACAATTGCCTACCCGGTCGGTAAAAAGGACGCGTTTACCGACGAAACAAAGCGAATAGCGCGAGAGGTGGGTTATCGCGCGGGTTTCTCGTTTTATGGCGGTGCGAATCTTCCTGGGCAGACATCGCCGTACGATGTGCGCAGATTCGACATTGGCCCTGACCTGAATCGCTTACGGCTTGAGTTGGAAATTTTCAGGCTTACAGGTCACGTCCGATAGCCTTGATTGCGCTGGCTGCATGGGCCGCCGACACCCAACAATAAAATTCTAACCGAATCTGTTTTTCGCAACCGCGGACGACTTACGGAGTGAGACATTGGCCAGATATCTAGTTACTGGAGCCGCGGGCTTTATCGGGCGCTCGATTGCCGCGGCGCTTTTGGCGCGGGGCGAAACTGTTCGCGGTATCGATAACTTCATTACCGGTAAACGCGAGAATCTGATCGGGCTGGAAGCCATGGATTTTCTGGAGGGCGATCTTACCGACCCCGTCGTGTGTGCAGAGGCCAGCGGAGGCGTGGAGATCGTGTTTCACGAAGCCGCGCTTGCATCAGTTCCGCGTTCGGTAGCCGATCCGGTTGCCACAAACATGAATTGCGTGAACGCAACGCTGAATGTGCTGGTGGCTGCGCGCGAAGCCGGAGTTCGCCGCGTGGTCTACGCGGGCTCATCGTCTGCTTACGGCGATACGCCAACGCTGCCGAAACATGAGGGGCTAACGCCCAATCCAATCAGTCCCTATGCCGTGGCCAAATTGGCAGGGGAGCACTACATGCGGTCTTTCACGCGGGTGTACGGATTGGAGACAGTGGTGCTGCGCTACTTCAACGTCTTTGGCCCCTACCAGGATCCCAATTCGCACTACTCGGGTGTTATGGCGCTGTTTTGCCGCAAGATGCTGGCTGGCGAGCAGCCAACGATCTATGGCGACGGCGAGCAGAGCCGCGANNCCGCGACTCGCTGGCCGATATCGCACTGGCAAGAAAGCTGCTCGACTATGAGCCATCGATCAGCTTTAGGGAGGGTTTGAGCCGCACTGTCGAGTGGTACAAGACTCTTGCGGCAGTCGCTTGAAGTCCGCTCAGCATTGAAGGTCACCCGCGATTGAACGGTCTCAAGGGAGACTTTTCTCTGTCACGTCGGCCAATTCCGGGCGAATCAGCATTGTCAGGAATTTATCTGCGGGCCCACGGACTTTGCTGGGCAGCATCCCAATCAGAGTATTCAATCGGATGTGATCTTCCGGTTCCAATACACGCATCATGTANNCCGTTGCCGATGCAGGCGCCCACTGCACCGTGCGCCGGGATCAAATACCAGGCGACGCCAATATCAACGATTCCCGCCGCGACCGTTGCAGCGATGACATAGCCCTGTCGCTCCACGCTCTGCAGCAGGCTCTGCGCGGGGGAAATGAAGGCTTTGAACATACACATCAGTGGAGCCAGCGCCACAACAGCCGCGGCGCCCTCGTATTGGTGGCCATAAAGGAGTAACAACGCGGGAACCGCGAGCGAGGCTGCGATAAAGTGAAGCGGAATCGTTGTCAGGGCAAGGTATCGAAATGAGGAGGCCGTGATCGCGGGTAGTCTGGTCTTGTCGCGCCCAAACTGAGCGAAAATAGTGGTGCTGGTTGCCGCGCCGAAGATCGTCGCGCCCATCAGCAACTGCTCAGCCATGCTGAATGCAGCCGAGTAGAACGCCACCTGCCGGATATCCGCGCAAAGGATCTTGAGGAGGATAACCTCGGACCGGCCCCAGAC
>PMXH01000133.1 GCA_003165855.1 Acidobacteriaceae bacterium
GGATTGGTGAGCGGGCCGAGCAGGTTGAACATAGTGCGCAGACGCAGCTCGCGCCGCACCTTCTGCACTTGCTTCATCGAGGAGTGCAGATCGGGCGCGTACAGAAAACAGATTCCGACTTCGCGCAGGCACTGCACGGCGCGCTCTGGAGTGAGTTGGATGTTCACGCCCAACGCTTCCATCACGTCAGCCGAACCGCATTTTGAGCTGATGCTGCGGTTGCCGTGCTTGGCTACGCGCACGCCCGCTCCCGCAGTTACGAATGCGGTGGCGGTTGAAATGTTGAAGGTGCCGCTGGCGTCGCCGCCGGTGCCGCTGGTGTCGACGAGACTGGCGTCCGCGCGAGGTGATTCGGCCAGCGCGTCGCGGCCGGTGCCGCTGACGTAGAGTGCGCTGGATTCAGAACTCTCCCTTTCTCGAGCCTGCGTGGACCAGGAAGGCAAAGGGGTCGCCGCGGCCCGGATGGCCTCGGCGAAGCCGACGATCTCTTCGACCGTTTCGCCCTTTATGCGCAAGGATATTAGCAGCGCTGCGATTTGTGCGTCGGTGCAGTTTCCCGCGAGCACTTCCGCCATCACTTCACGCGCTTCGGCGCGTGCCAAGGATTGGCCGTGGTGGGCGATGCGATGGAGGGCGTCGAGAATCATGCGTTACAAATACTCCGACTGGAACAATTAAGGCGATTTTACCGGAATACCGTGCAAAACCCGGCAATCCTGGAAAACGCGAATGTCCGTGCTCTCATGAGGTGACATTTTCACGTTGCCGTTAGGGGGTGACAGAATTATGGAGCTAAGTCGGCCGAGCGTTCGTCCCTTGCCATTCCGTCTAACCTCCGGCATAATAAGTGTTTGTCTCGACCACGCCGGACTCTTCCGGAACAAGGATGCTTATCTGTGTTAATGATTCGACTGTCGCGCATGGGTGCGCGCAAACAACCGCATTACCGTATTGTGGTGATTGAGAAGGCGCGCGCGCGCAATGGCCGGCCGGTGGAAGTTGTGGGGACCTACAATCCTCGGACCAACCCCGCCAGCGTGGACTTCAAACGTGATCGCGTCGACTATTGGGTGTCGAAGGGCGCGCAAATGTCAGAGCGGGTGGGCAAGCTGTTCTCCAAGCCCCCGGCCGCCCCGGCGGTTCCCGCGGCATAACAGCAGGGCTGCGGAAAGATTTCGCCGCCGGAATTCCAACCGATCACCATGACTGGACCCAATGACTGAAACCACTGGAGATGTGCGCGGTCTCATCGAGCAGATTGCGAAGTGGATCGTGGATGCTCCCGACGAGGTTTTCGTGGACCATCTCGATGACGACGTGATCGAACTGGAAGTCGCGGAAGCGGACGTGGGCAAAGTGATCGGCCGGCAAGGGCGGAACGTCCGCGCCCTGCGCACCCTTCTGAGCGCTGCGGGGGTGCGGGCACGAAAGCGCTACACGCTGGAAGTCATCGACTAGAAGTCGAGGAAGCGGCGAAGAGCCAGCGCCGGGGCAGGGAACCGGACCATTCGCGATCCTGAAACAACTGGTGAGTTCATTACGCTGGCCCGCGTGGTGAAGACGCAGGGCCGCCGCGGCGAGGTTGCGGGCGAGATCTACAGCAATGTTTCCGGACGATTCACCGTTGGCATGAAGTTGCTGGCGTTGCCGCGACAGCCGGATGGGCTCCGTCGCGAACTGGAAGTGGAAGAGCTCTGGCCGCACAAAGGGCTGTTGGTTTTGAAGTTCGCGGGAGTGGATTCGATTTCCGACGCGGAGGCGCTGGTCGGCTCCGAATTGCAGGTGCCGCGCAGCCAGCGTTCGCGACTCGAAGCGGGATGGAACTACGTTAGCGATTTGGTGGGTTGTTCGGTTCTGGACCACGATCGCGAGATCGGGCGAATTGAGGATGTTCAGTTTGGAGCCGGCGAAGCGCCGTTGTTGCTTGTGCGCGACGGTATGGCCCGGCTGGTGGAAATCCCGTTCGCGGAAGCGTATCTCGATCGGGTGGATCTGGAGCGGAAGCAGGTCCGCATGAAGTTGCCAGAAGGCCTGCTGGAAGTGAACGCTCCGCTGACAGCCGAAGAGAAGCGGGAGCAGGCGCAGGGAGCGAGAAAAAAGTCTTAACCACAGAGGTTCACAGGGTAAGACCTCTGTGTAACCTGTGTCCTCTGGGTTAAAGGTTTTGGATCTGCGATGAAGGCCGATATAGTAACGATCTTTCCGGACTTCTTTCGCGGGCCGTTGGAATACGGCATTACCCGCCGGACTCAGGAAATGGGGCTGGCGGAAATTCGAGTCCACGATCTGCGGAGCTTTACCCATGATCGTCACCGCACCGTGGATGACCGGCCTTTNNTCCATCGGCGACTACGTTCTCAGCGGCGGAGAAATGGCCGCGGCCGTGATTGTGGAAGCGGTGATGCGGTTGCTTCCCGGAGCTGTAGGGAACGAGGCGTCAACCCAGCAGGAATCGTTCACGGTTGACGCGACGGTGAAAAGCTCGAACGGTGCGGATTCGACTTGCGGGTCGAA
>PMXH01000035.1 GCA_003165855.1 Acidobacteriaceae bacterium
GCTTCCTGAACATGCGGCATCTTGTAGAGAAACCGCGGGTCGGGGCAGGCGCCGAAGGGAAAGTCGTTAATGCCGTAGAAGTATCTGTACATGGTTTACCCCACCACGCTCTGAACGGGCTTGTTATTCCGTGAGAAAGGATTCCAGTGCCTGTGATGTTTCTCAGGCTGGGGCAGACCGTCGATGTGGGAAATTACGGCCAAAGTCGACAACTTGGTGAAGGCCCATATATCCCTCTCGTTGCGCAGTGAAGTATCGCGGTACTCCAACAAACCTGCAAGAAGCAGGCCCAAAAAGAGGCCTCCTGCAAGCCCTCCAGCCGCAAAGATCGCCCGGTTCGGGAAAATGGGCGCATCGGGCAAGTTGGGGGCATCGACAACATGGAACTGCTCGCCTTGCTGACGCTGCTCGAGAGCCGTAGCCATGGACGAGTCATTCATCTTGGCCAGAAGCGAGTTGTAGAAATCCAAAGCCGTCTGATGGTCGCGGGTGATCTCCTTATACTGTTCCTCCACCTGCGGTGAGGACTCGATCCTTCCCTCATAGCTGCGAATTTGACCATCGATGCGAGCCTGTTCCTGTTTACCGTCGGCCAAGCCTAGTTGGGCTGCGTGTAGTTGAGCCTTGAGCTGTTGAAGTTGCGGCGGGTCGGGACGGCTGAGGGCCGCGGGGGCGGCAGAGGTCGAAACCGGTTCGCTTTCAGCACGTGCAATCGAAGCCTGTAACTCGGCTATTCTGCGATTCACGTCCACCACATCCGGGTGGTCGGGCGTATATTGAGCTTCAAGCGTCTGCCGTTGCTGTATCAGAGCTTTGAGTTCGGTCCTGCGCTCATCCACTGCAGCCGAAACCGCCGGCTCATCGCCCTGAAGATCGTGCGTCTGCTGGGCAACCATCGCCTGCAGAAAGGTGACATCCTGCTGCTGGCGGTTCAAGGACTGAGTGACGGCATCGAGCTGCGTCGTCAGAGCCTGAAGCGTATTCGAATTGGACGTTTCCTGGTCAGGGAGCATGCCGAAATACTTTTGCTGGAAGGCCGCAAGCTTGGCGTCCTGGTCGTCAAGGTTCTTTTTGGAGTCGGCGAGTTGCTGCTTCAGGAACTCCGTCGTGCCTTCGGCAGACTGCTGACGCGCACTCAGATTCTCGCTGACAAAGAGCGTCTCAATCTCGGTGCACACCTGTTGTGCTGTTTTGGCATCCTGGGCAACGAACGTGATATAGAATCCCGGCATCCCATGGGACGACGCGCTGGCGGGAATCGGCTTCACCCCGATAGCCTTCTGTGTCAACTCAACACGGTCGTCCATGCTGAGGTTTCCCTTGGGGAACAGATTGAAACGCCGTATGATCGGCTCGATCCGCGAACGGCTCAGGATCTGTTCTTTCATTGACCCCAGACGTGCCCCAAGGTCTTCCGTGACCACTGGCTTCACGTAGTCCTCAGGAACCTTCTGCTGCTCGACGAGGATCAGCGTCTGCGACTGGTATTTGGGTTCGAGGACGAAAGTCAATCCGATTCCAATGAGCAGAACAAGGATTGTGGAGGTCACGATCAACCAGAATCGCCGCCGCAAGATGTCGGCGTAGTCTTCCATTGTCAGTTCACGATGCCCGAGCATAGCACTCCTTGAAGAATTACTGTCTTACGCGCCTTGGCAGAGGCGAATATCCGATGCCGAAACCGATCGTATTCAGCAGCAGGTTGAGCGAGTTAGTGGGTAGTGTTGAAGTTGACCACTGGTCATCTGCGGTGTAGTTCGCGAATACGATCATGTTCCTGGCTATTCGCCAGGTTCCCTCTGCAGCTCCAAAAACGGCTTCGGTTACTCCATTGTTATTCAGGCCGGCGGTGCGTTGGAATCCCCCCGTCAGCCCGATTGTCCAATTCAATCCGTATTGGTGCGACACGTCCACCACAGCGTCATCCACTTCCGCACCGAACAGGTACCCTGAGCCACCGTTGGTTCCACGGGTATAGCTGGCAGTTGCAGTCGTGAACCGCAAGAGATAAGTAAGAGACGCGTTCACTGCGACATTTATGGAGGAAGGCACGACAGTAGGCACGGAACTGGAAATGAACTGAGGGCCTGCAGCGACATTTGTTACGAGGTTCCTGGTCCACTTGTGCTGAATTCCAATCAGCGCCGAATTGGTCACGAAACTGACATCGTATCCAGGATAGCTAAAATTGAAGAACTCGTATGCGCCCGACAGAGAATCACGCGAGTTTAATACCCGAGCAAGCACGCCGGACGCCGACAGAGTGTCCGTATCGTAACCGTCGCCATTTGGGTAGCGCAGCAGCCTGCTACTGGCACCGCCAGTCAATGACGTTGCATTGCTAAGGCTAGCTTCCAAACTACCATTCGCAACGTTTTCGACAGCCTGGGTATTGAGGCTCAGGATCGTCTGGCTGGAAGTCGGAGACGGATTGGCCACGCCGATCGGTTCCCCGATTCCGGGAATCCCTAAGAAGCCTGTGTTCGGAGTCTGCGGGAGGTAACTTGCATCGTCGCTGACCAAGAAATTCCATTTGCGCCCGTTCAGGCCTTGCGACAGAAATACGCGTTGAGATTGTCCGGTTCCATAGGCTGGCCCACTTATGGCCCAGGTGTAACCGCCGCCATATTCAAAAGTGAATGGACGGCGTTCACTGGCACTTACATAATTCAGTGACCCTGAAGCCGAGGCTGACTGCTGGGACGGAATTGACGTTCCGAACCGGGCAAGCTCCGTGTATCGCAAGGCATATTGCAGGTAGCTGCCGGTCGGGACCGCCGGCTCCTGAGCTACTCCCGGACCGGTCGCCTCGGGAACTACCTGCGCATTTGCCACACCGCAAACCAAGAACAAAAACAGAACACTGCAAGTCGTTTTCATCTCATTCACCTTACGGAACCAC
>PMXH01000513.1 GCA_003165855.1 Acidobacteriaceae bacterium
TGCGCATTGGTGCCGATCGCCTCCAGATCGTGTTTGTGTGCGAGGAACGCGTTCGATGTCCCGATAAAGCCGCGGCCCAGATTGGAGGCCATGGCCTTGACCACATATTCCTGCCACAAGAAGCTGTGGCGACGCCGGGTTCCGAAATCTGCGACGCTGAGGCCGGGAACGCCGCGCAGGCGTTCGATCTTGTGCCACAGCCTGGTCTTTGCCCGGGCATACAGGACGTCGAGATGAAACTCGCTCAGCCTCTTCAAATTGGCTCGGGTTCTCAGTTCGTCGACAATGGAGAGCGCATAGAGTTCCCACATTGTCGTATCGGTCCACAAGCCTTCGAAGGAGAGATGAAACTGCCCGTCCTTGATCGAAAGCTCATAGTCCGACAATTTGAAATCCCGTTCCAGCCATTCCAGGAACGCCGGTTCAAAAATCCCGCGGCGGCCGTAGAACGTGTTACCGGCCAGCCACACTAGTTCGGATTTTCGAAAGCGGAGTTTCCGGACGTGCTCCATCTGTGCCGTAAGATCATGGGTTGAAAAAAGATCTGCGAGAGGCACCGACGAGGAACGGTTGAACAGCGAGAAGGAGACGTGAGTTTTCGGGAAATGCTTCCAGACAAACTGCAGCATCAGCAGCTTGTAAAAATCGGTATCGAGCAGCGACCGGGTAACTGGGTCCAGTTCCCAGTTGTGGTTGTGCGCCCGCTCAGCGAAGTTGACGATCATCGGGCGGTCGTGTCCTTAGAATCGGCAGCCGGACCTGTAAACCGAATTCGCCGAGTCCCTTTGCAGGCACGTCAGTCATTGAAGCGGAACCCGCGAAAACTGTCAAGGATGGCAGCCTGGCCAGTGACGGAAGGTTCTTAATCGGCATGGTCGTGGCGGGTAGCGGCGCAAGCTGCGCCGCTACCCGGGAAGACTAAGGGCTTGCCCGATCTCTAATTACTGCGGCGGCGGACCCGAACCTGCGTCAGGCGGTCCCTGGCGACGATCCTGCATCCGTTGCTCGCGCCGGGCCTCTATTTCGTCCCACCTCTTTTGCTGGTTAGTGTCAAGGAGACTACGGATCTGCGCGTTGGTGCTCTTGCGAATATCCATCATTTTAACGTGGCGGTCCGGCTGGGACAGCGAAGCGTCGTGGTGCACGCTCTCCATTTGGGACCGTTCGGACTGAAGGGCATCCTGCACTTTGGCTTGCTGATCGGAAGTGAGCTTGAGTTTCTTGGTGAGTTCCGCGGTGCGCTCGGCGGGATCGGGTGGGCCGTGACGGCGCATACCGTTGTCCTGCGAGGGTGGAGCTGGTTGATCATTGGACGGGCTACCCTGAGCCGCCGCGAAAGGCGCGGCGATCGAGATCAGGCCGGCCGCGACGAGCACGAGCAGGTATTGTTTGAGCATGGGAGGTCTCCTTCTTGAAACGATGTGTCTACATCTATGAACAAAATTATGAACCGGAAGTTGCGCGAGAAACCAGGATTCGGGCAATCTTTGCATAACTTTACGAAGCGAGGTTTTGATTTGGGACCTGGGAGAAGCCGCCACAAAATTTTACAGTTCACGGCCGCGACGCAGCAGTTATGATCCGGTCAAGACAGTTCCGAACGTCTGCGCGACGCTATGAGGAGTTCCGATTTTCTCTTTCTGACCTTTCGCATAATCAAGGGCAGGCCGCGCCCTGAGTTCGTCTTTTCCTTTCTCTTCTTATTTCATGTTCTTGTGTTTCACGCGCAACTGTCGCCGGGTCAGGCGGCTGGGCAAGCGACTGCTCCCACGGCTGGAGGGCGAGCCATTCACGGAGTAGTGAAATCGGGAAACATGCCGATTCCCGGCGCCGTAGTTTCCGCGTCGAATGCCTCGACGAAGGAACAGGTGAACACTTCCACGGACGTGGACGGCAGCTTTCGGTTGCGGATTCCCAACGATGGGCACTATACCGTGAAGGTGCAGATGGCGGCCTTTGCCGTGAACTCGCAAGAAGTGGCATTGGATGCAACCCACCAGGACGTGCAGACAAATTTTGAACTGATATTGCTGTCGCGGGCACGTGAGGCGGGCAACGAACAGCGGCGCGCGAATGCAGGCGGGCGAGGTTTTCAGAGTCTTTCCGTATTTCAGAGCGGAGCGGGGCAGGATGCGGCCACTGGCTCGATCAGCGACGTCGTACCTTCCGGTATGCCGGTTCCTGGGATTGCGTCGGATAGTGCGACGGAATCTGTCGCGGTTTCAGGCAACACTTCCAATTCGTTCAACGCGATGAGCGCCGACGAACTGCAGCAGCGCTTCAACGATGCCCGCCAGCAGGGCGCCGGTTTCGGCGGCGGGGGCGGACTTGGTGGTCCGGGAGGAGGTGGCTTCGGAGGTGGAGGGTTTGGCGGCGGGAGTTTTGGGCGCCGGGGTTTTGATATCAATCGCCCGCATGGATCGCTCTATTACGGTGTCGGCGACTCCGCGCTGAATGCGTCGCCGTTTTCGCTCACCGGCCAGCCCACGGAAAAGCCGGGGTACTTGCAGAATACTTTCGGCGGTTCGGTCGGCGGCCCGCTGAATATTCCCCATATCTACCACGGCGGGACCAAGACTTTTTATTTCATCAATTACAACGGCAAGCGCGGCGAGAATCCTTTCGATCAGTTTTCGACGGTGCCGACGCTG
>PMXH01000402.1 GCA_003165855.1 Acidobacteriaceae bacterium
AGGCATACCCTGATACGAATCCTCAAAACTAAACGGGTCCACTGGCGGTCCGGACTTCCGATGCGGTTTCCGCGCTGGCTAGCTGCTCCAGGACCGATCTCAATGCGCGCAGGACTTCTTGCGCGGCTGTGGCTTTCAAAACAAACTTCAACATGCCATCCGGGGTGAACTGCGCGCCGCGCTGGGCGGAGACGAAGCGGGCTAGGTGCTCGGGATCGACCGTGGCATCCTGACGGAACTTCAGGGTGACGAAGTCGCGTTTGCGTTCGATGGCGTTCACGCCGATCTTCATGCATAACAGTTTTAGCGAGGCGTAGTCGAGGAGGTTGCGGACTGCGGGCGGAGGCGGGCCGTAACGGTCTTGCAACTCGGCGGCTACGTCGGTTAGTTGCGACTCGGTTTCGACGCGGGCGACGCGTTTATACATTTGCAGGCGCTGATTTTCTTCGGGGACGTACTCGGCGGGAATGCGAATGTTGAGGCCGAGATTGAGCTGGGTTTCGGCTTCGTCGGGACCGGCTTCACCTTTCATCTCGCGGACGGCGCGCTCAAGCATCTGGGTGTAAAGTTCGAAGCCGATGGCTTCGATGTGGCCACTCTGCTCGCCGCCGAGCATGTTTCCGGCGCCGCGGAGTTCGAGATCGAGGGCGGCGATTTTGAATCCGGCGCCTAGATCGGAAAATTCTTTGAGGGCGGCGAGGCGGCGGCGCGCGATCGGCGTGAGTTCGATTTCCGGTGGGAGCATTAGGTAGGCGTAGGCGCGGCGGCTGGAGCGGCCTACGCGTCCGCGGAGCTGATAAAGCTCGGAGAGACCGAGGCGGTCGGCGCGGTTGATCAGGATGGTGTTGCAGAGCGGGATGTCGAGACCATTTTCGATGATCGTGGTCGAGACCAGGATGTCGGCTTCGTGATGCATAAACTTCAGCATCACTTTTTCTAGCTCGCCTTCCGACATTTGTCCGTGGCCGACGATGATGCGCGCTGAAGGGACCAGAGTCTGGAGCTTGGCAGCGATTTCCCAGATGGTATCGACACGGTTGTGGACGAAATAGACCTGGCCGCCGCGCTCGAGTTCCTGCTCGATGGCCGACTGAATGAGTTTTTCGTCCCAGGCGGCGACGACGGTTTGAATCGCCATGCGGTCTTTGGGCGGAGTTTCGATGACGCTCATGTCGCGCAGGCCGACTAGGGACATGTGCAGGGTGCGCGGGATGGGAGTCGCCGACATGGTGAGCACGTCGACTTGCTTACGCATTTGCTTGATGCGCTCTTTGTGGCGGACGCCGAAGCGCTGTTCTTCGTCGACGATGAGCAGGCCGAGGTCGGAGAACCTGATGTCCTTGGAAAGAATGCGGTGAGTTCCGATGAGGACATCGATTTTGCCGGCTTCGGTTTTCTGCAGAATTTCTTTTTGCTGCTTCGCGTTGCGGAAACGGCTGATCATCTCAATTGTGACGGGGAATGGAGCGAAGCGCTGCTTGAAAGTTTCGAAGTGCTGGAAGGCGAGGACGGTGGTGGGAGCAAGCACGGCGACTTGCTTGTTGTCGTTGATGGCTTTGAAGGCGGCGCGCATGGCGACTTCTGTTTTGCCGTAGCCGACGTCGCCGCAGAGCAGGCGGTCCATGGGCTGGGAGGATTCCATGTCGCGAATGACGTCTTTGATGGCCTGACCCTGGTCTTCGGTTTCGTTGAACTCAAAGGCCTCTTCAAACTCGCGGAACCACTCATTGCCGGGCGGAAAGGCGTGTCCGACGGCGGTTTTGCGCTCGGCGTAGAGCTTGAGGAGTTCGTCGGCCATGTCCTTCATGGCCTTGCGCACGCGAGCTTTGGTTTTGCCCCAGGCAGCGGTGCCGAGATGACTCAAGGCCGGCTTGACGCCTTCCGAGGAACGATACTTCTGCACCAGATCGAGACGAGTGAGGGGAACGTAGAGGCGAGCAGCTTCGGCGAATTCGAGCAACATGAATTCGGCGGGGCCATCGCCATGGTTGATTTCCTTCAGGCCCTGGTACTGGCCGATGCCGTGTTCGACGTGGACCACGTAATCGCCGACCTGGAGATCGCGGAAGTCGGAGAGGAAGGCGGAGACTTTGGACTTCGAGCGCTGGGGGCGCGAAGCGACCGCGTCGGATTCGTCAAACAAATCGCGAGCGCCGAAGACGGCAAGATTGGCCTCGGGGAGCAGAACGCCATCGGGGATGTAGGCGGTGGCGAGCGTGGTGGTGAGGACCTCGCCAGCGAAGTAGCTAGTTTCGTCGGCGTAGCTTTCGCCGCCGCGGGTGCGGCTTCCAAGGCGGAAGGAGACGTTGTATTCGGTGAAAACATCGGCGAGACGTTCGACTTCGCCGGTGTTGGGGACGGCGAAGAGGACGCGTTTGCCTTCGGCGTTGAGCTTTTGCACTTCCGCGAGCATGGCGGGAACCGCGCCGTGGAAGCGGGGTGAGGGTTGAGAGAGGAATGCGATGGCGGAAGCTTCGTCTTGCTCCGAGCCGCGGGTGATGCCGAGATGCTCGATGTTGGCGCCGGGGAGGGCGGCAGTTTTTTTCCACCAATCGTCTGGCGGAAGGTAGAGATCTTCGGGGCGAACGAGGTTGCCGACGCCGCTGCGCTCATGAGCTTCGGCGACGCGGGTCCAGAAGCGATCGAATTCCGGTTGGAGTTGATCGGTTTCGTCGAGGAGAACGGCGGCGCGGGGAATGAGATCGAAGATAGTGCTGTCGGCTCCGGCGACGGGGGAATAAAACTCCCAGCCGGGAAAGACGTTGACTCCACCGGCGCGAACGGCGGCTTCGACGATTTCTTCGTTGCCGGTGATGCGTTTGCCACTGAGGCGAGTGTGAATTGCGGCGAGCAGATGCTCGCTGACCGGAGTTTCGGTGAGCGGGAGGAGCAAAGCTTCGTCGACGGGGGTGGAGGAGCGCTGCGAGGCGGGATCGAACTTGCGAATGGAATCGGCTTCGTCGCCGAAGAACTCGATGCGCAAGGGACGGTCGGCTTCAGGGGAATAGACGTCGAGGATGCCGCCGCGAGAGGCATACTGGCCGGGCATCTCGACGACGTCAGTGGAGGTGTAGCCGACGGTGTTGAGGTGAGCGAGCAGAGATTCGAGGTCGAAGGATTCGCCGCGGCGAACGGTGCGGGCGAGGTCGGCATAATAATCGGCGGAGCGAAGGCGGATGGCGGTGGCCGCAACCGGCGAGACGACGATGGAGGCAGATCCGGTCGCAATCTTCCATAGGGCGGTGGCGCGTTGTTCCTGAAGCTCCGGGTGCGGCGAGAGATTCTGGTAGGGGAGCACGTCGCGGGCGGGGAGGGAGATGACGGACTCGGGATCGCAGGCGGCGGTGAGTTCACAGAAACCGCGAAGGACGGGAACGAAGTCTTCGACGGCGCGGTTGTCATTGACTACAAAGATGATGGGGCGGGCGGCGGTGCGCTGAAACAGCACCAGCAGCAAGGCTTTTGCGGTGGGAGTGAGGCCGGAGACACGAATGCGCCCCGTGCCCTCCTTGAGGTGGGAGGCAACACGCGCGAAGGCGGGAAGCTTTTCTACGTCCGTGAAGAGTTCGCGGACGAAGGGAAGAAGCATGCAGGATTATTTTAGCAGGAGTGGGATGGGATGTCGGCGGCTGGGAAGAGTGGCCGGCGAGCTTCGCTCCGCCGGGACGGCCGAAGGCGGCCGTCTCCACATGGCCCTTGCTCATCACGCAGTCTCTGCTCATCTCCGCAGCAAGGGACGCGTCAAGCAGGTGGGGCCGCCGCTGCCGTTGATGCAGAGTTCGCTGCCGGGGAAGGCGCGGAGGTCGAATCCGGCATAGCGGAGGCGGGCATTCGTGCTGTGATTTTCTTCGATGGCGAGCAGGCGGTTGTTTCCGAGGGCGAGGACGTTGCAGGCGAGGGTGTCGCGCTCGGCGGGGTCGATTTCTACGAACTGGAATCCGCGGGATTTGAGAAGTTCGACGGTTTCGACCGCGAGCCAGGGCAGATCGACCAGCGCGGTGTGGTGGTCGAGCAGGCTGATCAACGACATCAGATGCAGACAGGCGGATGGGCCGGGGCCGTAGGGTAGCGGGGCGGAAAGAACATCTACGCCTTTGGGGGCGAGCAGGGCGCGGATCTGCTGAATGCCTGCGGGGTTGGTGCGATAGCCGTGGCCGATTAGAAGCGTTTTGTGATCGAGCCAGATCATGTCTCCGGCTTCGGCGGTGCCGGGAGGTGTGATGGTGCCCAGGGTCGGGAAGTCTAGCGTCTCGCAGAACGCGGCTTGGTGCGGGGCTTCGGGCAGACGGTTTGGTTTGCCGGGACGCAGTTCGATCAAGCCGTAGTCGGTGGGAAGAGACGCGTCGTGGGCGTAGACGGCATCGAGGGAGAGATCGGGGGCAGGAGGGATCTCGATGACCTCGGCACCGGCGGTTTCCAACTCGCGGCAGAGGGCTTCATGCTGGGACTGGGATGAAGCGAAGTCGGGTGCGTGGTGGAAACCGAGGTCACGCCAGTGGGCGGCGCGCTCGGGCAGGTTCCATCCGGCTGTGCGGGGAGAACACAGCATGACGCGCTGGAGCGCGCCAGACATCGAATCGCCGTTGCAACGAGTTTTCGTCATTACTTCACTTCTGGCATCCTGGTCCTCGCCAACGTTTCTGAAACTGCTGAGCCTGCTAGGAATCTATATGGGCATTATGGCAAAAGCAATGTGGGAAGGCGCGGTGCTGGCCGAAAGCAATGCGACGGTAGAGGTGGAGGGCAATCAGTATTTTCCGCCGGATGCGATTCGTAAGGAACATTTCAAGCCGAGCGATGTGCACTCGGTGTGTCCGTGGAAGGGGACGGCGAGTTATTACGATGTTGAGGTCAACGGGAAACGCAATGCCGGGGCGGCGTGGTTCTATCCAGAACCGAAGGAGGCGGCGAAGCAGATCAAGGGGTATGTGGCGTTCTGGAAGGGCGTGACAGTGGAGAAGTAAAAGAATCCTCGAGCTGCGCTCGACGGACAGCCCCTTCGGCGTTCGCCTCAGGGCAGGCTAAGGGCGGCTGTCCCCACAGGGATCTGATGATCGCCAGTTTAGAACTCAACGTGGGCGCGGAATGAGGGTACGAGGACGGGACCGCGGTCGCGGTTGTAGCCGGGGTT
>PMXH01000428.1 GCA_003165855.1 Acidobacteriaceae bacterium
GTGCTAGGGGAAGCTTTTTTTACGAAGATTCCACGGACCGCCTAAAACCCAAGCGCCTTTGCCGGGGATGGGGAGTTTCGGGGATGCTGGGGGGGGCATCGTGACGATCGTTGGGGACCGGCTTGATTGCACCAATATTAGTGCATTGGCGATGCTTTGCGACAAAGCTAGCCGTGAATCTCCGGAAGTATGTCCATTCTCCGAATCTCGGCCGCAACCCCGAAATCCTTGCCGGGGCCCTGTTCCACACGCAATACCCGGGCATGACAGCACACCCAGCACTTCTCCCCGGAAGTCAGTTCGGGCGGGAGGATGAGGATGAGCTCGACATCCGAGCCTTCCGACATGTGGGCCTCGGTGTAAAGGAATACGCCATTCGTGCTGAGATCTCGAGTTTGGGCGCTCAGGGCCGGAGACCCTGCGGCGCTCCGGATGCGCACCGGTAGCCGCGTAACGACTCTCTGGCGGGAACGTCGATCGACCTTAGAGTTCATTCTTAGGATTCATTCATGAAAGTCCGGGCAACCGCAAACTGCACGCGGCGGTTTGCACTCCACTCGTTGACTGTCCGAGTCTGGAGTGTGCCAGTATAGATCAACTTTGCACGAATGAGGTAAAAGCTGCCTAGATTTCCGGGCGGCGCAGGCGCGCGGCCGGAACGACGAGGGCTTGCTCCATGGTGGGAACATTTGTGCTCCGCAGCTTGGCCTCGGCCTCGTGCAGGTTGTCGGACTGATTCGTCTGATAGTAGGCCTGCACCAGAAGTTCCATGGTGAAGGGATTGTCCTGATCTTCTTCGAGACAGGTGATGGCTTCGTCGAACTTCTTCTGATCCATCAACAGAGTTCCAGCCGCTCCGTTGTAAGAGCTTTGAATCACGTGGTTGCGACTGCCGGACGCCATAGCCTCGAGCTGCTTCAAAGACTGGTCGGCCAATGCCGGATTCCCGGCATGCGCGGCGCGCACAGTACGGTTGCGCAGAATGCGCGACAGTTCCTCATCCTTATCGGACTTGGAAATCGCGCTGCGATGTCCCAGCGATTCTTCCGCGCTCTGCAGGTATTTCAGCGCAGCATTGTCGTCTGTCTGATACTCGGCCAGGTGTCGGTAGGCCTGCGCTTCCTGCAAATCCTGCTCTTTGGCGTGCGCCGTCTCCGCAATCTCCTGGAATAGCTTGTCCGCGTCGGCGAACTTGCCGTCACGCACCCAGGTCATTGCTTTCTGCATGCTGTAAGAGAGCCGGTCCGCTTCGTTGTGGGCATAGCGGATGGCCTTGTCGTACTCAATCCGCGCCTGCTCCTGGTTTCCCATCAGAGCGTAGGTATCTCCCAGGCCGACCTGAGAAGTGACAAAATCCGGGTCGATCTTCAACGCGGCGCGGTAATGCTGCAGCGATCCCTCAAAGTTTCCTGACATGCGAAGCAGTTCGCCGTATGAGTCCTGCGGATTCGGTTCGTTCGGCAGCAGCACGACATAGCGATCCATGTCGGTGAAGGCCTTGTCGAATTGCCGGTTGCGAGCGTAAAGGTAGGCTAGATCGTTGAGCGCGGCGGGAAACTTCTTGTCGAGGGCCAGCGCTTTCTCCATGATTTTCTGCGCATGCTCATCGCTGTCTTCGAGCATCAGCCAGTTTCCAGCAAGGTAGAGCACATGCTTGTCCTTGGGATACATCTCAAGCAGATCATTCATGGCGGAAATGCCGCCGATGAAGTCGCCTTCCTGCACCTTGACGATCCACTCGATCATCAACTGCTCTCCCGGGGGCAGCTTGGGCGCCAGCGCCTTGGCTTTTTCGCGGGCCGCGCTTACTTCTTTGGGATCGCTGCTGTTAAACGCGATCCAGGCCCAGGCCACGGCCAGATTCGGATCGGCCTTCACGGCCGCGCGCCAGTCTTCGTTGCAACGCTCCAGGTAGAGATTCTCATAGTCCTGCATGCCCTTCTCGTAGAGCGAGCGCGCCTCAGCCGACGACGTGGTTACCGGCAGCGAGGTCGTGCCAGCCTGCTTGAGGTGGTGGGCATAAACCGGCGTGGCAAAACACACGCCAAGAATGAGGACGGCGCAAATGGAGCGATGCATCGAGGTCTCCGCAACAAACGCTTTGGGGGAAAGGATTACGACTGCAGCGTAACATCGGGGTAACCAGGCGACCTAGTGACGGAAGACGTACGACGGGTGGGGGGGGAAGTCCAGAAGGACAAACAAAAGCCCCTGCCGCAAGAGGCCGGGGCCGGAGTGAACAGAAAATCGACTAGAACCGGAAAACCGCGGCTAACTGAATGCCGCGGGGACCACCGCCGCCAATGAAGGGATTGCCGATGCCGACGTCGCCGGTAGCGACGATATGGTACGGGATGCTGCCAACTTCTCGGCCGTTTCCATTGCCTACCAAACTGGCGCCTCCAGCTGCATCTGCTATAAACGCCGGCAGGAAAGGATTGGCGAAGTTCGGATGATTGAGGATGTTAAAGAAATCAGCTCGGAGCTGCATGTTGAGCCGCTCGGTAAGCGCCGTGCTCTTGTACAGCGCAAAGTTCCATTCTTTGAACGAGGGGCCGTGGAGGGAGTTCCGCCCTTCATTCCCGAAGTGCCGAGTTCCAGGCACGCAATCCTGGGCTGACGTAGTCGCCCCATTGGCAATGGCATAGGCAGTCATCGTGCAGGGGATCGCAAACGAACTGAGGTCGAGATAATTCGACGGATTGCGAGCGTCGTACTTGATCGGGCCGACAACATCGGGCCGGTCGAAGCCTTCTCCGCTTCCGCTGAAGTCGTCCTGGAAGTTGTAATTCAGTTGAAAGGGTTGGCCGCTCTGCAAAGTCAAAATGCTATTCAGTCCCCAGCCGTTCTT
>PMXH01000016.1 GCA_003165855.1 Acidobacteriaceae bacterium
TCTACCAGGACCGCGTTGGCTTCGTTTGGGTGAGCACGGAAGACGGAATTTACCGATACGACGGGGACCGCTTTGAGGCCTTCGGAGCAGAACAGGGGATTCCGTCGAATTCGGGGGCAGCATTTGGCGAGGCCCCTGATGGCTCTCTCCTTGTTGGTGGAGACTTTGGCCTCTATCAACAAGCCGGCAACCGTTTTGAGAAACTCACAGTTCCTTTCAAGGCAATTAACTGGGCAGAAGGCATTCAATCGGATGGCAAAGGGCATACATTTCTGGGCACGGAGACCGGGCTTGTTGAACTCTCTTCTCAACCCGGGCGGAACCAGTTTGCGATTCACAGGTTTCCTCAAGCCCAGGGAACGTCCGGTCCGGGGGCCTTCGGGATTCTGATTGAGAAGGATGTGCTCTGGTACGGCTGCGGAACGGAACTCTGCCGGATGACTGCACAGGGCACACAGGTCTTCGGGAGAGACTTTGGGCTTCCGGGGATGCCTGTGCTCGTAATCCAGAATGATGGGGTCGGAAATCTTTGGGCACGTGTGCGGAACGACGGCGTATTCGTGAGGCTCGCCGGTCATAGGGAATTCCAGAAGCCCAAATTGCCCGTTTCTTCCGAGCATCTTGGCGGAGTTCCTGTCACCGATGGCGCTGGACGGATTCTGCTTCCCTCCTCAGTAGGGTTGCTCATCGGGAACGAGAATGGCTGGCAGCAAATCGACCGCTCAGATGGATTGCGCGGGACCGTGTACTCGGCAATGGAGGATCGCCAGCGAAATCTCTGGATTGGGTTGGCGGGCCGAGGGCTGGCGCAGTGGCGCGGCTACCGGGAGTGGGAGACCTACTCGATAGAGAGCGGGCTGGCAAGCGATATCGTCTACGAAATCCTGCCGCGCGACGATGGGTCGCTCCTGTTGGCAACGGAAGCGGGACTGTTTCGCGGAGAGCGAAGACGATCCGGCATGTCGTTCAAGAGATTTGCGGGTTTGGACGGTCTGGCGGTGCATAGTCTGCACAGTGGACCGAACGGGGACCTCTGGATTGGTACCGAAACCCGTGGCGCTGCCCGCATCGATTCTCGAACCAACAAGATCACGTGGTATGGCGAGCGGCAAGGACTTACCGGCAAAGCGGCCTACACCTTGCGCTTCGACCGCAAACAAAGGCTATGGGCAGGCACGGAATCAGGTATGTTCATGGCCGAGGCTCCCTATCGGCGGTTCTCCAGGATCAAAGAGTTGCCAGCATCGCGCATATGGGCGATCACCGAGGGTTCCGATGGAACCATCTGGGCAGGTGGCGCGGGTGGGCTATTTGAGTTGGCAACTGACCGGTGGAGGACCCTGACCGCGGCAGATGGCTTAAGCAACAATGAAGTGCTCTCTCTGGGCGCAGGTCCGAATGGCGTGATTTGGGTCGGCTACCGGTTTGGAGGCGGCATTGATCGTGTCCACCCGAAAGCTGGGGGCGTCGCAATTGATAAAGGCATCCAAAGAGCAGGGAGCGACGGACTTGTCTACTTCCTTGACTTCGACAGCAAGGGGCGCTTGTGGGCGGGGACCGAGCGGGGTATAGACAGGTGGGATGGCGTCCACTGGAGCCATTACGACACGAATGATGGCCTCGCAGGGGACGACTGCAACCTGAACTCATTCGCCGAGGAGGCGGACGGCACAATATGGATTGGAACCAGCGGCGGACTGTCCCGGTTCAACGCTCTTCCGCGGGCTGCTCCCGACGCGACCCTCGCCGTTGTTTTCACCAGGCTTTCAATTGGACAGAAGGATGCTTCCGGCCTCCGCAGTCCATCCTTTGGTGCCCACGACAACTCGTTCATCGCAAGATATTCTGCGCTGAATGCAATGCGTGAAAACGGAGTGATCTTCCGCTACAGATTGACTGGCGCCACTTCAAGATGGACAGAGACGGCTCAACGTGAGTTGCAGTTCGCAAATCTGGCACCGGGTGCGTACCGCCTCGAGGTTGATGCGCGGGACAGCGACGGGGCGTGGAGCGGAAACAACGCAGAGTTTGAATTCACGATCCTGCCTCCCTGGTATCTGACATGGTGGTTTGAGAGCCTTTGCCTTTTGATTCCAATTTCGGTGACGGCGGGAGTGCTGCGTCTGCGCTTTCTCGGCGCGCAAAGAAGAGAAGACGCCTTGACGCAACTGGTCGAGGATAGAACGGCCGACTTGCGGCTTGCAAACGAAGAGTTGTCCCGTCTCTCCTTCACCGATCCCCTCACCGGCCTGGTGAATCGACGGGTATTTGACCAGACTCTTGAAATGGAATGCGCTCGCCTTACAAGAACCGGAGCTCACCTTTCTCTCATCAGCATTGATGTCGACTGTTTCAAAGCACTCAACGATTCTCAGGGGCACCTGCGCGGCGATGAGTGCCTGGTAACGCTGGGAGCGGAATTGATGAGAATTGCCAGGCGCCACATCGACATCGTCGCTCGCTGCGGAGGGGAGGAGTTTGGGATCATCCTTCCGGAAACAGATGCCGCCGGGGCCGCACAAGTCGCGGAGACGGTGCGGTCGGCAATCGCAAACCTCAGGATTCCGCATCAGGCCTCGCAGGTTGCACCGTTTCTGACTGTGAGCGTTGGTGTGGCAACAGCAACACAAGACAGGTTCCGTACCCGCAAGGAATTGGCAGATGCCGCGGACCAGGCGCTCTACGCGGCAAAAAGGACCGGACGGAATCGTGTATGCGAGGCTTGCAGGCAAGCCGCTGCGTAGGAGACAACCAAACCCTTAATCCTCAGCCCTGTCTGACCTTTGACTGGCTTCTGCTGTATCACCGCCACTCGTCAGTAACAAGTTGAGCAACAGCCGC